>JBHHXH010000046.1:0-22502 GCA_046756925.1 Nitrospiria bacterium | reverse complement strand
GGGGATCGCGTCCCTCCGGGGGGAAGGGCGCGTTTCTGACGACCTACGGGGGTTTTGCCTTCTCGAGCGCGGATATCGAAGGGGTGGGTGGCGGCAAGGAAGACAATCCCTTCGGTTTTTTTGCCGGGCTCTTGGTGACTATTAATGAAAATGCGACCGCGGGTATCGAGTTGAGGCTGGTCGACCAAACGGCCGTGTCTCTCTCCGCCATTGTTCCCTTTTAAGACCCGGTTAAAGGCTTTCTTAAACATTATGCTAGAGCCGCTTACAGGCGCCGCGCTTGAATAAGAGGGGAGATTTCGATTGAAAAGGTTTTCCTTGGTTTGCGAATTGGATTGATCGAATGCGAGCGATCGACATGCATGTCCATCCGGGCACGAAGGAATACTTGATCGATGCCGGTGGAAAATATATTTCGGACGCCCTGGCCTATTTTCATCGGCATGACGCCGTGGTCAGCTTGGAAGAGATGGCGGCGTACTATCGCAAGGTCGATATGAAAGCCGTCCTCCTGGCATGGGACACGGAAACGGCGACCGGTCTTCCACCGGTGACCAACGATTATGTGGCGAAGGCGGTTCGGGATTATCCCGATATTTTCATTGGATTCGCGGGCGTCGATCCATGGAAGGGCAAGGCCGCCGTTGCCGAGTTGGAGCGGGCGGTTGGGCAGCTCGGACTCCGGGGGCTGAAGTGCCATCCGATCGCACAGGCATTCTATCCCAACGATCGCCGTTTTTATCCTTTGTGGGAGTGCTGTGCCGCGTTGAAGATCCCCCTTTTGATCCACACCGGCACCACCGGCGTCGGTGCGGGCGTCGCCGGGGGAAACGGTCTGAAACTCAAGTACGCCCGACCCATTCCCGGCATTGATGATGTCGCCGCCGATTTTCCCGATTTAACCATCATCGGCGCCCACCCTTCTTGGCCTTGGCAGGAGGAGATGCTTGCTTTGGCCGTCCATAAGACGAATGTTTATATCGATCTGTCCGGCTGGTCTCCGAAATATTTCCCGCCTTCATTGGTGAAGTATGCCAATACGCTTTTACAAGACCGCGTGCTGTTCGGTTCCGATTATCCGTTTTTAACCCCCGAACGCTGGATTGCCGATTTCGAAGAGGCCGGTTTTAAGCCCGAGATTTGGGAAAAGATATTGTTGGGGAATGCAAAGCGTCTGCTCGGTTTATAGATAAGAGGCCCGCGTTTCGACCCCGGAATTGGAAATCGGCGGTTGGCCCGGACACAAGATATGCCTCTGTCACATGCCTTTTCAGCGGTCGATTGGTTGGGCCTCGGCGGTCCCGGGCCGGGCAACCCGGACTTTGGTTGACAGAAAAACCTTGAAAGCCGCTGGGTATGCCGGTATCATAAATCCTTTTAGTCATTGTCTTTAGGGAAAAATGCCAAAGTCCTCGTCGCCGCCTCCGGTCGGTGGAAGTTCCTCCGCCGGCCAGAAAATACTGGGCCCGATTCGCCGTTATTTTATTACCGGCCTCTTGGTTGTGGTCCCGATCTGGGGGACCTACCTCATCCTCAAGACCCTTTTTATTACGATGGAAGGGCTCTTGGGGAATCTCATGAAGAGCCGGGATCTCTACTATATTCCCGGTTTCGGCATTCTCCTGCTTGTCAGCTTGATTTTTCTGACCGGTCTCTTTACGACCAATATTTTCGGAAAAAAGTTATACCAGCTTTGGGAACGCCTGCTCCGCCAGGTGCCTCTGGTGAGAAATGTGTATTCGATGGTGAAATCGGTGGTCGATACGGTGTCGTTTCAAACCGGCGAGAAGAAAAATTTTACACGCGTCGTGGTTATCGAATACCCGAGAAAAGGCTTGTTTACATTTGCATTTGTCGTGGGAGAAAAACCGTCGACCATCGACCGCATGACGCCGAAGGGTGAGAATGTCCTATCGGTCTTCGTTCCGACCGTTCCAAACCCGATATCCGGTTTTATTATCCTCGTCCAAGAGCGTGATGCCATTGCCGTGACCCTCAGCGTGGAGGAGGCGATGAAAATCGTTTTTTCGGTCGGGCTTTACAGTCCCGACTTGATAATCGATCCGTCCTATCAGAGTGAAATGGTCGAAAAGGGGTGAGATGAAGGGCGCGGCGATCGTCTTGGCGGCCGGCCAGGGAAAACGGATGAAGTCCCGCTTGGCGAAGGTCTTACATCCCATCGCCGGAAAACCCATGTTGGCCTATGTGCTCGACCGGGTGAAAGGCCTGAAACTTGAGAAGTCCCTTGTGATCGTCGGGCATCAAGCGGAGGCCGTATCGAAGGTGGTTTTCCATCGGGGTATGGTCCCCTTGCTTCAGGACCCGCCTCTGGGCACGGGCGATGCCGTGCGCGCCGCAAAGACGTCTCTAAAGGGCTATCGGGGCCCGGTCCTGATCTTAAACGGTGACACCCCGCTCCTACGGGAGGCGACCCTGCTTCGTCTCTTGGAAGTGCAGCGAAAGGGAGGAGGCGCACTTTCGCTGCTGACGATGCGCATGGATGCACCGGGCGGCTACGGGCGGATCGTTCGAGGGGGGGATGGAACGATCGAAAAAATTGTCGAAGCAAGGGATACCAGCCCTGACGAACGCACGATTCAGGAGGTCAACACGGGTGTGTATGTGTGTGAGGCGGATTTTCTCTTCGAGGCCATCGATCGAATCCAGCCGGAGAACGACCAGCAAGAATATTATCTAACCGATATCGTCGGGATCGCGGCTCAGCGGGGGCTTCGCCTGATCGGCTTGGAAGCGGATCCGGAAGAGGTGATGGGGATCAACAGCCGGGCCGATCTCGCGGCCGTCGAGGCGGTTGTCTGCAATCGGATCAATCGCCGGTGGATGGAAGCGGGTGTGACCTTGATCGATCCCACGCGAATTCGCATCGATGACGCGGTGACGATCGGCATGGATTCCGTTCTTTACCCCGGCGTCAGCCTGAGCGGTGCCTGCCGGATTGGTGAAGGGGTGATGATCAAAGACTACAGTGTGATCGAAGACAGCGCCATCGAATCGGGCGCAACGATCGGTCCTTTTGCCCACCTGCGTCCGGGTTCAATCCTCCGGAAGGGGGCCAAGGTGGGTAACTTTGTCGAAATGAAAAAAAGTGAGCTGGGGGAGGGTTCCAAGGCGAATCACTTAAGTTACCTCGGCGATGTGACCGTTGGACGCGGTGTGAACATCGGCGCCGGCGCGATCACCTGCAACTACGACGGCGTAAAAAAAGATTGCACGGTGATCGAAGACGAGGTCTTTATCGGAAGCGACAGCCAATTGATCGCCCCGGTGACCGTCGGCAAGGGTGCGGTGATCGCCGCGGGCACAACGGTGACGCAGGATGTGCCCCCCGATGCCTTGGCGATCTCGCGGACCCAACAGGAAAATAAGGCGGACTGGGCAAAAAAAAGAAGGGCCAAGCAGAAGAAGGATGGCTGATGAGGACCCAGTCCATTGGTATGAAAGAAATTATTTTCCCGAGATGAAACTTTTTATTTTCATAGAATCGTAAGATAATTTTCATTATTAGGCTGGCCGATCAATCACTACCACAAATGACAATTCCGTTCAATGGAGGGTGTGCTATGCTTAAGAAGCTTGTTTTGTTTTAGCTGATTTTGGGCATCTTGGGTTTTACGCTATTTTCCATTCAACCTACTTGGGCCTTGCATGCGCGAACCTTTGGGAATGTTCAAGAGAATACGAGCCATTCACTGCCGACCGATCCGCCGGAGGTATTCGTCTTTGAATGTTATGAATTGACGCTTATTCACATTCCTCCGCCCATACTTGATTGTCCGTTTACGCTGGAGCTTACCGAGTTGCGGGACGACGACGGGCACGCGCACACGCCGCCCCATCCGATGGAAGACCCGGCCAAAGTCGTCTTGCAATACGACGGGCCGGACTTGGATCCAAGTCCCTTAAGGATCGAATCGTCCACGGAGAAAAAAGTAGTCCGGATCCGATACCCGCTCACCGAGGCGGCGGGTGTTGTCCGCTTTGTCGGAATCATCGACAGTCCGCCCGGATATGTCTGCGCCTCGTTTTGCTTTACAGATACGGCTTGGAAGTCCATTTGGGATGTGGGAGTCGGGGTCGGGGGATTGTCGGCCTTGCCCGCCAGCGGCCCCCATCATATGACAGTCCGGGGCGGGACGGATACCCATCCTCAGGGAACGCACGGGACGGGAAGTACAATCGCAACACTTCAGAAAATAGCAAGGACGTATTTTGAGCGTACAGGTAGGAAGCTTAGCATCAATGATCTAAGCCTGCCAAGAGGAGGGCTGTTCGATATCAACAATAACTGGAACCCCCCTCATCGAACACATCGTTTTGGTAACGATGCCGATATCAATCGAATCGACGGTGGAGGGATAATCGTTGATTGTGAAGACGAACTTGGACCCATAGTAAAGGATGTTGCAAGGGGGAGAATGCTGCCCAAGTTAAGGTGTGAGTCGGGAGACAGGAGACATATCGATTTTTGATGGGACTTGGCGCCTTACAAAGGGAAGGAGGAAAACCATGCATCGAAGCCTTATGAGTCTTATAACAATTTTATGGGTTGTTCTTGTATGGATGCCGTCCGCACTGGCCCTGGAAGCGGGCCTTCTGCCGGTGCCCGTCTTTACGACAGCCAAGGTTGCTGCCGAAGCGGTTCTTGATTCAGTTACAGGCCGTTACATCTACAGATACACCATCACCAATCCTGCAGCTAATACGGGTGAGATCAACTATTTCAATATTGATATCTCACGACCACCTGGCGGTATTACGCTCGATAGTGATGGTCTTATGATCCCGCTTGGTTTTATTACAAAGACCTTCGATGAAGAGATGGCAGATTTTGAGGGGGATAATGTGCCCATGGTCCCCGTGGGCATACAACCATCTTCGGGATGGAGAGGGAGTCTAGGGGCAAACGGATTTGCTGCCTTTAGTAGTGGAGCCAGTACTCCAAACATCCTCCCCGGAGAAACGCTGGGAGAGTTTCAGTTGATCAGTCCGGGACTCCCGAAGATCCGGGAGATTGAGATTATACCATCCTGGGTTTTTCTGGTAGAAGACCATGATGCCGTTACACCCGAAGAGGAACAACATGCCCGAGAGATCGAAGACTCCCTTCCCTTCCGCTCCCAAACCCTCGGTCCCATGGCAGTCTTTCCCGGTTCCTTTGATCATTGGAATCATCTCAGGGATGATCTCAATCAGGCCGTTTCCTTGGGATGGATTCCGGATATCACCCTAGCGAATAGCCTGGTGACACAGCTCGCCTCGGCCCGTGAGGCCCTGGATGCCCGCGACGGCACCCTGGCCAAAACCCGGCTTCAACCCCTGTTGGACACCCTGGCCCTATCGGATCTTAGTCAACGGCGTCAAGAGGCGCATGATTTGGTCCTATTGAATGTCCAAAGCTTAATTGAAAACACCGAAGACACCCCCGTCCCCTTCGAGCCGCAGGGGAGCCTTATCCCCCAAGATCAACAATTGGCCCTCGGAGAGCGCTATACCGTGACCGCCGCGCTTGTCAATCTCGGGGACAACAACAAAGCGGTTGAAGGATTTTTCGTAACCTTAAAGGTAGAGGAAGGCCCGCATGCCGGGGAACGAATCGACGGCCTTACCGATTTAGAGGGGAAAATTCGTTTGAGCTATATCGGCAGGGGTATTGGCGAAGACAAGATCCGCCTGGTGCAGGAAGCGGAAGTGATCACCGATTTCGGAGAAACGACGGTGACCTGGACCGGCGGGCCCGATCTCGTCGTACCTTTTTTTATACCGCCCGTCATCCAAGGCGAAGCCGGACGAAGCCTCTTTCTTTCCGATCGAACCGCCAATCTGGGCAATGTGCCTTCCGCCCCCTCGATCACACGTTATTATTTCTCTGAGACCGAATCGGTTGACCCGGCCACGGCCCTGGTTTTAGGCGAGCGGGCCGTCCCGGCCCTGCAACCCGGCCGAGAGCACGGTCCGGCCGCTCCACTGGAATTCACCCTTCCGGGCGATCTGTCTCCGGGGCATTATTTCT
This sequence comes from Nitrospiria bacterium, assembly GCA_046756925.1. Taxonomy (GTDB): domain Bacteria; phylum Nitrospirota; class Nitrospiria; order SBBL01; family JAADHI01; genus JAJDBU01. Next base: position 16,471 of record JBHHXH010000046.1, on the reverse strand, counting down.
TGGCGGCCTGCGCCGATGCTCCCACTGTGGTGGTGGAACTGAACGAAGAAAACAACTGTTCCTTCAACGATGTGCCCGGAAAGACCATTGTGGTTCCCATGGAGCGAAGCCCCAACACACCGCCCGACTGCAGCGGCGCGGCATCCAGCACGGCCCGTTTATGGCCGCCCAATCACAAACTCGTTACAATCGATATCCAAGGGGTATTAGACCCCGAGGATGATCCGATCAACATTCGCATTGCAAGCATCACGCAGGACGAACCGGTGAACGGCGTGGGAGACGGCAACACCGCCCCGGATGGATTCGGCATCGGCGCCTCAAGCGCCCAGGTCCGTGCCGAGCGCTCCGGAAAAGGGAATGGACGCGTCTATGTCATTGGGTTTCACGCCGAAGACGGCCGGAGAGGCGCCTGTATTGGACAGGTGACGGTGGGCGTGCCGCACGATCAAGGGAAAGGATCGGTCCCGGTGGACGACGGGCAGATCTTCGATTCGACGCAGTCGTGAGGAGGGTGTGCGCTTGTGTTTATTCGTCCAAGTTTCGAGCGGATCGTCCGATGAGGTGTCAGATTCGAAAAAGGGTCGATGTCTTTAGGCAATCGTCGACTATCCATCGCTGAAGGAGTCTGAAATATGTGCGGTATTTTAGGATATGTCGGTCATCGGAATGTCGTACCGCTGTTGGTGGATGGCTTAAGACGGTTGGAATACCGGGGCTACGATTCCGCCGGGATCGCCTTTTTTAACGACGGCGTGCTCGATGTGAAACGATCGGTCGGAAAATTGATTTCGCTGGAGGAGCGGCTTCCCCGCGCGCCGATGGGCGGTCCTTCCGGCATTGGGCATACCCGATGGGCGACGCATGGAAGGCCCTCCGAGGAGAATGCGCATCCGCACCGGGCCGGATCGCTGGTCATGGTGCACAACGGGATCATTGAAAACTACCTCTCCCTTAAAAAATCGCTTCAGGAGACCGGACGGGAATTCGTCTCCGATACCGATACGGAGGTCATTGTCCACCTCATCGATTCCTTTGTGCAACAGGGATCTTCACTGGAAGCCTCGGTTCGTAGCGCCACCGAAGCAATGCACGGGAGTTATGCGATTTGTCTCTTGACGCAAGCGGCGCCGGACCGCTTGATCGCCGTGCGCTCCGGCTGTCCCTTGGTCGTCGGCGTCGGTGAGAAAGAATATTTCGTCGCCTCCGACATTCCCGCTTTTCTGTCGCATACCCGTGAGGTCATTTTTATCGAGGACGGCGAAATCGTCCTGCTGTCGAGCGAGGGATTGGAGGTGCAGGATTTTAAAGGCGCCCGGCTGGCGAAACAAAGCCAGCGGATTTCCTGGGACCCGGTGATGGCCGAAAAAGGCGGTTACCGCCATTTTCTTCAGAAAGAAATCCACGAGCAGCCCCGGGCCATTGTCGATACCATCGGCGGGCGCGTGGTTCAAGAGGCGGGCGATGTGATCTTGGGCGGGTCGGAGTGGGTGGGTCAGTCCGCTCAACCGTATAAACGGGCCGTCATTGTCGGCTGCGGGACCTCCTGGCACGCGGCCTTGGTGGGCAAGTTCCTCTTTGAAACCATCGCGGGTCTGCCGGTGGAGGTGGACATCGCCTCGGAGTTTCGCTACCGGGATCCGCTGCTTTCCGAGGAAGACCTGGTGATCGGCATTTCTCAGTCTGGAGAAACGGCGGATACCCTGGCAGCGATGCGGGAGGCCCGATCCAAGGGGGTTTCGACCCTTTCGATCTGCAACGTGGTGGGCAGCAGCATCAGCCGGGAGTGCGATGCCGTATTCTATACGCATGCCGGACCCGAGATTTCGGTGGCCTCGACCAAGGCCTTTACGACCCAGCTCACCGCTTTGACCTTGCTGGCCACCTACATCGGCCGGAAAAACGGCGCCCTTTCCAAGAAGGCGGGGGAGGCGCTGATTCATCAATTGATCCAACTCCCCAAAAAGATCGAGGAGATCCTGGGTCATGAGGAACGCATCGAGACGATGGCGAAACATTATTTCCGACGCCGGGATTTCCTCTACCTCGGCCGCGGCATCCTCTACCCCGTCGCCTTGGAAGGGGCGCTCAAGCTGAAGGAGATTTCCTATATCCATGCGGAAGGCTATCCGGCGGGTGAAATGAAGCATGGACCCATCGCCTTGATCGACGAAGATTTGCCGGTCGTCGTTCTTGCGCTCAAGGACAAGGTCTACGAAAAGGTCATCGGCAATGTCATGGAGGTGAAGGCGCGCGGCGGGATGATTCTGGCTTTTTCGGAGGAGGGCGACCAGGACCTGCCGGCCTTGGCCGACGAGATTTTTTTTATCCCGAAGATCGCCTCTGCCCTCAGTCCGATCCTGATGACCATCCCGCTCCAGTTGTTGGCCTACCATGTGGCCGTCCTTCGCGGGAGCGATGTCGATCAGCCGAGAAACTTAGCAAAGAGTGTGACGGTGGAATGAGCGAGGCCCGCGGTCAGCAAATCTTATCCAACTTAAATCCCCGGCAGCGGGAGGCCGTTACCCATACGGAGGGACCGCTCTTGATCCTGGCCGGTGCGGGAAGCGGCAAAACGCGCGTGATCGTGCACCGGATTGCCTATCTGGTGGAGACAATGCAAGTTTCTCCCTATCAAATTTTGGCGGTGACCTTTACGAATAAGGCGGCCCAGGAGATGCGGGCGCGCATCCAAGGGATGATTCCGCCGGAGCAGTCCCGGCATCTGATCATTTCAACCTTTCATTCGGCCTGCTTGAAGATTCTTAGACGCCATATTTCGCTACTTGGCTATCCCCGGGACTTCGTCGTATACGACGCGGCCGATCAGCTTGCCTTGATCAAAACGGGCGTGGAAACCTTGGAAATCAATATCGACCTTTTCCCTCCTCGCATGTTGCGCGGACGGATCAGCCGTCTCAAACATCAATTGGTCACCCCCGAAGACTACGCGGGTAGGTCTCAGGACTTCGGGTTCGATGCGGCCTTAAGCAAGGTGTACGCCCATTATCAGGAACGCCTGTTGGAGGTCAAAGGGCTCGACTTTGACGATCTTATCGGATATACCATCCGTCTCTTGGAATCCTCTCCGGTACTGCGCGCGGACTACCGGCGCCGATTTCGTTATATGATGATCGACGAATACCAGGACACCAATCATGCCCAATACCGCTTGATCGGGCTGTTGACTTCGGAGGAGAAAAATATCTGCGTCGTCGGGGACGACGACCAATCGATTTACGCCTTCCGAGGCGCCGATCTCGGAAATATTCTCAGTTTCGAGCGCGATTTTCCGGAGGCCAAGGTGGTGGTGCTCAGCCAAAACTACCGGTCCACCGGAACCATCCTCTCCGCCGCCTCCGCCATGATCGAGAAGAATAACCGACGGAGGCAAAAAGATCTTTGGACCGAAAATGGGGACGGCGAGAAGATTATCTGGGGCCGGATGGCCGATGAAAAGGAGGAGGCGGCCTTTGTGTTGAAGTCGATCGAAACCCTTCGGCGGCGTGAGGGGCGGCCTCTTTCCGATTTTGCGATCCTTTACCGGACCAATGCCCAATCGCGTATCTTAGAGGACACTTTAAGGGCCGCGGCCATCCCCTATGCCGTCTATGGGGGGCTTCGATTTTACGATCGGAAAGAGGTGAAGGATCTGATCGCCTATCTGCGCTTGATGGTTTATCCGGATGACGAGATGAGCTTGAGGCGGATTATCAATCTTCCGCCAAGGGGGGTGGGCCGGGTCACCTTGGAGCGCTTGTCCCGCTTTGCCGAGTCGGAACGCATTTCGCTTTTCGATGCGATGGGCCGATTGGACGAAATCGGGATTTCTCCGCAAGGGCGTCGGGGTTTGAGGCATTTTACCGGTTTCTTGGATGCCTTGCGGGAGACGGGCGAGAACCAAGCATTGCCGCAGTTGATTCGTTATTTAATTGATGGGATCGCGTATCTCGATTATTTGAAGAAGACCTGGGGGCATGAGGCGGAAAGCCGCATCGAAAATGTGCTCGAATTGATCGCGGCAGTCGATCAATTTCTGTTGCACCAAGGCGATGAAGACCGCTTTCCTTTCGGAGACAATGCAGTCGAAGAAGCGGGCGGGGCCTTGTCGGATCTAAAAGTCTTTCTGGATCAGGTCGCACTGGTATCCAGCGGAGAGGAGGATGGCGCCGCGAAGGATGGGGTGACCCTCATGACCCTGCACTCGGCGAAGGGATTGGAATTTCCCGTCGTTTTTCTGGCCGGGATGGAGGAGGGGCTATTTCCGCATTCACGGTCCCTAAACGACGATCGGGAGATGGAGGAGGAGCGCCGGCTGTGCTATGTTGGGATGACGCGGGCGAAGGAACGACTTTATCTTCTCAGCGTTACACAACGGTATTTGTATGGGACTCCCCATTGGAATCGGCCCTCGCGATTTATCAAAGATCTTCCGGAGCGTGTGATCGATGTCGTCGAATCTTCCCACATTTCGGATAGTTTCGAACGGGTCGATGTGGATGGGCCCCAGGAACGGCCCGGGGAACGGCCCGGGGACCGGACGAATCCTCCATCAGCAATTTTTCGGAATTCCATCGAGCCCATGATGGAACAGCGGAAGGTGGGGGGGCGTTTTTCGGTTGGAACGGTTGTCCGGCATGGACGCTTCGGTATCGGGAGGGTCGAACGTTTTGAGGGGATGGGAGCGGGTAAGAAAATTACCGTTAGCTTCGAGACGGCGGGCCTTAAAAAATTGGTTTTAAAATATGCAAAGTTGGAAACATGGCATGGCAGGCAATAAAATGGGGTGACTCCCTGTATTCAAAAGGTGTCCCGGATCGAAAAAAGGGGGACGATTGTCCGGTCGGGCGCCCTTATCTTGCACATCATTTCGGTTAAAGGTTATAGTAAGGCATCTCGATGGCTTGTTGTTTTGTCGAGGGGGCCATCGGAAAAAATGAGCGATCTCAAGGTTATAGCCAAGTGGATCCGGGGGCCATTTTATGAGCCGGTCCAAGGCGGTCCTTGAACAGAAGGCGATCAGGATATCGATACGCGAGGCGTTTGAGGATTTCTATGGTTTTTTTATTGTCTTGCTTCTATGCATTCAATGGGGGAAAGAATGGATCGTAAACAGGTCGCGCATGTCGCAAAGTTGTCCCGATTGGCCTTAGGAGAGGACGAGCTTTCGCAGTATGGCGAGCAATTGAACCGGATCTTTTCCTATATTGAAAAACTCAACGCGCTCGACACCCGCCAAATCGAGCCGACATCCCATGTCCTGCCATTGGCCAATGTCTTTAGAGAGGATGCGGTACGGCCTTCTCTCCCCGTCGAAAAGGTATTGGAGAATGCGCCCGATCGTGACGGTTCTTTTTTTAAAGTGCCGAAAATCATCGATTAGGACGCGATCGGAAAAAATCGGGCGGAAAGAATCTTCCACATCTCTAAAAGGAGCGATATGTTAAGACAGTTGTTAAAAACCAAGATCCATCGCGCGACGGTCACGGAATCGGAACTCGACTACGAAGGGAGCATCACGATCGACTCGGCATTGATCGAGACGGCGGGTATTCATCCTTACGAACAGGTGATGATTTCGAATCTCAACAACGGCGAACGTTTCGTGACCTATGTGCTCCCCGGGAAAAAAGGGTCGGGCACGATTTGTCTCAATGGACCGACGGCCCGGAAGGGCGTGGTGGGTGACCAAGTCATTATCTTTTGTTATGCGCAATATGACGAGGAAGAAATAAAGCACTATCAGCCGAAAATCATCAAGGTCGATGCGAAGAATCAGGTCGAATCGGTGAGGAACGCTATTTGAGTTGGGTGGACCAAACGGCGCATGCACTGCGTCGCATGCTGGACAAAAAAGAAGTCTCGGCGCGGGAATTGGTTGCGGCCTTTTATAGACGGATTGAAGCGGTGGAGGAAAAGGTCTGCGCATACAATACCTTCACGAAAGCGTCGGCCTTCGTCCAGGCGGATCGGGCCGATGAGATGATCGCGAAGGGGCAGGGAGGGCCCTTGTGCGGGATTCCCATCGCCCTCAAGGACAACCTCTGTACGGAGGGCACCCGAACCACTTGTTCCTCGAAGATCCTCGAAAATTTCGTCCCTCCCTATGATGCAACGGTGGTTTCCAAACTCCACGCGGGGGGCGCGGTTTTTCTCGGAAAGACCAATTTAGACGAATTTGCCATGGGTTCATCGACTGAAAATTCCGCCTTCGAGAAAACACGGAATCCTTGGGACACCGCCCGAATCCCGGGCGGGTCGAGCGGGGGGTCGGCCGCGGCGGTCGCCGCCGACGAGACCGTGGTGGCCCTCGGTTCCGATACGGGAGGCTCGATCCGTCAGCCGGCCGCCTGTTGCGGCGTGGTCGGCCTGAAGCCGACCTATGGGCGCGTGTCCCGTTACGGGCTCATTGCCTTTGCTTCCTCCCTCGATCAGATCGGCCCCTTGACACACGATGTACGCGATGCGGCCACCCTTATGAATCTCATCGGCGGTCATGACCCGCTCGATTCAACCTCGGTCGATTTGCCCTTGCCCGATCTTTGCGTTTCCCTGAAGGATGGGGTGGCCGGGCTTCGGATGGGGATCCCGGAGGAATACTTTATCGAGGGCATCGATCCGGAGGTGGCTTCAGCCATCGAGCAAGCCATCGAGGATTTTAGGAAATTGGGGGTTGCGACGGAGCGCGTATCGCTGCCGCATACCGACTATGCTGTCGCTACGTATTATATCCTGGCGACCGCGGAGGCCAGTTCCAACTTGGCGCGATATGATGGAGTGCGTTACGGATATCGTGCCGGAAAGCCGAAGGATTTAATGGAAATGTACATGGAAAGCCGCGGCGAAGGCTTCGGCCCGGAGGTCAAACGGCGGATTATGATCGGCGCGCATGCGCTTTCGTCGGGATATTACGATGCTTACTATAAGAAAGGGCAGCAGGTCCGTACCTTGATCAAAGGAGATTTTGACGAGGTCTTTCAATCTGTCGATCTATTATTGACCCCGACGGCGCCGACACCCGCCTTTCGAATGGGCGAGAAGGTTGCCGACCCCCTCCAGATGTATCTCTCCGATATCTTTACGATTTCGGTCAATCTTGCGGGTGTGCCGGCCGTCTCACTCCCCTGCGGTTTTACAGGAGATGGCCTGCCGATCGGACTTCAGTTGATCGGACGGCCCTTCGATGAAGCGGGGGTACTTCGCGCCGCCCATGCCTACGAGCAGATGCACGATTTTCATTTAAGGAGACCGCAGGGACTATGATTTACTTTGCTTATGGTTCGAACATGGATCTGGGGCAGATGCAGTCGAGGTGTCCCGGAACCAAGGTCATTGGTGTCGGACGGCTTTTTCATTACAGTATTGCCTTCACCCGGTGGTCCCGCTCTTGGAAGAGCGGAACAGCGGATATTCTTCCCGAGAAGGGACCGACCGTCTACGGTGCACTCTACGATCTGAGTTTGGAAGATTTAAAAAAAATGGACCGGTTTGCCGATTATCCGAATTCCTATATTCGCCAAGATATTTCAGTTGATTGTGGGGGAGAACAGCTTCCCGCACTAACCTATATTGCCAGACGGTTTGGAGTGTTTTTGCCTTCTCAATCCTACTTGGGAAAGATGGTCCGGGGCGCCGAGTCTCACGACATCCCACAAGAATATGTCGATTTTTTAAAATCGATCAAAACCCTAGATGAATAAGCCCGTTGCATACGAACCCGTGATCGGTCTTGAGGTCCATGCACAGACCCAGACGGCCTCCAAGATATTTTGCGGTTGCAGCACGACATTCGGTGGGCCGCCCAACAGCCAGGTTTGTCCGGTTTGTCTAGGTCTTCCGGGTGTGCTTCCGGTCCTCAATCGGCTGGTGGTTGCGCTCGGTATTCGCATGGGGATCGCCAGTCATTGTCGAATTGCACCTTATGCGCGTTTCGCCCGCAAAAATTATTTTTACCCCGATCTTCCCAAGGGGTACCAGGTGTCTATGTACGAACTCCCCTTGGCGGAGCAAGGCTATGTCGAAATTGCCTCGAAGTCGGCCCCGGAGGGAGAGAGACGGATTCGTTTGACCCGGATCCATATGGAAGAGGATGCGGGAAAAAACATTCATGAGGGTATTGACAACGGCAGCCATGTCGATTTGAATCGTGCGGGCGTTCCCTTGCTGGAGATCGTGAGCGAGCCAGATATGTCTACGCCGGAAGAGGCGGTGGCCTATTTAAAAGCCCTGCGTGCGCTATTGGTTTACACCGGCGTCTCCGATGCCGATATGGAAAAAGGCAACTTCCGGTGCGATATCAATGTGTCGATACGACCGGTGGGAAGCACGGATTTTGGCACCCGGACGGAGGTTAAAAACGTGAATTCCTTCCGATTCGTTCAAAAGGCGATTGCCTACGAAATCGCCCGCCAGGAGGCTGTGCTTCGGGAGGGGGGAGAAATCGACCAAGAGACACGGCTTTGGGATCCACAAAGGGGCATGACGCTGTCGATGCGGAGCAAGGAAGAGGCGCACGACTATCGATATTTTCCCGAACCCGATTTGGTCCCCCTGAAGATCGACAAGGCTTGGATTTCCGAGATTGCCGCATCCCTTCCCGAGATGCCGGGTGCGAAACGAAAGCGTTTTATCGAAACCTTCCAAATCCCGGCTTACGATGCGGTGATTCTGACATCCGTTCCGTCATTGGCCGATTTTTTTGAAGAGACGGTTTCCTTGTATCCCAAACCCAAGATCGTGAGCAACTGGATCATGGGCGACTTGTTGCGTCTCCTGAATCAGGAAAACAAGGAGATTTCCGATGCAACGATTCAACCCGGACAATTGGCCGCCTTATTGAAGCTGATTGACGCCGGAACGATCAGCGGCAAGATCGCCAAAAATATTTTTGAAGAGATGTATCAAAGCGGGGCCGATCCGGAGCGGATCGTCACGGAAAAGGGCTTGACGCAAGTGAGTGACGAGGAAGCATTGGCGCGGCTTGTGGATCAGGTAATGGCGGAAAACCCCAAGGAAGTTGAAGGATACCGGGCCGGCAAAAAGAAGCTGCTTGGATTTTTTATCGGCCAGATCATGAAACAAACCGGGGGCAAAGCCAACCCTGGAAAATTAAATGCCTTGTTGAAGGCGAAATTGGATTAAACCGATCAAAGATGGGAGCGGATCATGTCTGTTATTACCGATATCAATGCACTTGAAATATTAGATTCCCGCGGAAACCCGACGATTGAGGTGACAGCCTGCTTGGCATCGGGGGCGAGGGGGACGGCTTCGGTTCCCTCCGGCGCCTCGACCGGGTCGCGAGAGGCCTTGGAGCTTCGGGATAAAGATCCGTCACGGTATCTGGGGAAGGGGGTTTTAAAGGCGATCGACCACGTCCAGAGCAAGATCCGGCCGAAATTGTTGGGGGTTCCCGCGGAAGCGCAGGCGCTCGTTGACCAAAGTCTACTGGACTTGGACGGCACCCCTAATAAAAAACGATTGGGCGCCAATGCCATGCTGGGGGTCTCTTTGGCGGTCGCCAAGGCGGCGGCATCGGATATGAAGATGCCCCTTTTTCGGTATTTGGGAGGCATTCAGGCGCGGGCGCTTCCCCTGCCGATGATGAACATCCTCAATGGGGGCGCCCATGCCGACAACGGTTTGGATATACAGGAGTTTATGATTATGCCGATTGCGGGCGCGTCTTTTTCGGACGCACTCCGGATCGGGGTTGAGGTTTTCCATGCACTGAAGGAGGTGTTAAGAAAAAAGGGCTATACGACCGCGGTGGGCGACGAGGGCGGCTTTGCTCCGGGCATCCATTCGCACGAAGAGGCCTTGGGGTTGATCATGGATGGGATTCTAAAAGCCGGTTTTCGGCCCAAGCGGGATGTTGTGTTGGCGCTCGATGCGGCCGCCAGCGAGTTCTATCAGGGCAAAAAATACCGTCTCCAATCTGAAAAGAAGCCCCTTTCTTCGGATGAGATGATAGACTATTATGGTCGCTTGGTCGATCATTACCCGATCGTGTCGATCGAAGACGGCCTCGCGGAAAACGATTGGGCGGGCTGGCGTAAAATGACCCAGGTACTTGGCCGGCGGATCCAGTTGGTCGGAGACGACCTTTTTGTCACGAGCGAGAAGCGCTTGGCGAAGGGTGTTCGGGACGGTGTGGGGAACGCCGTTTTGATCAAATTGAATCAGATCGGTACACTGACCGAAACCCTCCGCACCATCGATTTGGCGCACCGCGCCGGATACAAAGCGGTGGTTTCTCATCGATCGGGCGAGACGGAGGATACGACGATCGCCGATCTTGCCGTCGGAAGCGGCGCGTCACAGATTAAAACCGGATCGCTCTCGCGGACCGACCGCACGGCAAAATACAATCAGCTGCTACGGATTGAAAAGGAGTTGGGTTTGGATGCGGTTTTTCGTCCTCGGGTGCTTGCCGAAACCTATGACCTTCATGCAAAGGACTAAAATGGGACGGCTGCTGTGGTATCCATTGCATGCCGGGTTCTTTTTTCTTGTCTTGTTGTTCGTGCTCCATGTTCATACCGGCCGCGTCAATGCGGGGGGCATTGGAAACCCCGTTGCCGACCTCTCACCCGAATCCCATGGCCGGATTGCCCTCGATTACGAACGCGGAGAACCCGATATAGAATCGGATCAAAGCGGTTTTCACGGCGGATCGCGGGAAGAGCGCATTCTCCTGAAATACGGGCTCGGGTTGAATTCCGCCATCGACCTTTTTATTCGTTTGGGGCTGGCCGCGCATGAAACCCCTTCTCGAAACTTTAACGGATCCTTCGGCCCGGCTTACGGTGCGGGGCTCAAGTGGATCGTTTACAAAACAGAAGCCGTTTCAGCGGGTATGGGCATACAGATCCTTGAATTCCATACAAAGGATGACCGCTCGGCCTTTCCCCGTTTGAGATGGGATGAAGTCGATGTGTTTTTCGGAGGGGTTTTCGAAAAAGTGGAATGGATGCGGCCTTACGGCGGATTCCTGTTTTCGATTGGGCGTGGAAAGTTTAAGCAGGGTCCCAGGATCGAGCTGGAGAGCCTTGGGGATCTTTTTATCGGGGCGGAGTTTTTATATAAGCGCCTCCATTTCGTCAGTGAGCTTCGCTTGATTCATGAAAATGGATTGACCTTTTCCGTCGGTTACTCCCTATGAGAAACAAACGAAAGACGACGCGCGAAAAAAACCGAAAAAAACGACGAGGGATGCTGATTTCCCTTGCCGTTTTCGTGAACATCTATCTCATCCTGTCCTTTTTCTTTGGCGAGATGGGATTCTTCAATGCCCTTCGATTACAAAAAAACCATCTGAACATTCAAAAAGAAGTGATCTTCCTGGTTGAAACGAACGAAAGACTGAAAGGCCAAATCGAAGCGCTTCGGAACGATCTATTCGCCATTGAACGCCATGCCCGGGAGCGCTTGGGGTTTGTGAAGCAGGGGGAGTGGGTCTATGAATTTCTCGGTTCGGACACCCCCTAGTTGAAGCTTCCTTTTTCTGATCGGTCGAAGCGGCCTGCTGGTGGGGTTGAGGTATCCTTGTCATCCCGAATCACGTTGTTTTGAACAAGATTTTATATCGGGGGGAGGAATGTCCTATCGATCCGGGTTTGTCGCCATTGTCGGGCGGCCGAACGTCGGCAAATCGACGCTGTTGAATCGCCTATTGGGCGAGAAGATTTCTATCGTGTCCGACAAGCCCCAGACGACACGAAACCGAATCCTCGGTATTCATAATTCGATCGATGCGCAACTGGTGTTTTTCGACACACCCGGAATTCATGCGGGGCGGGGCAAACTCAATCGGCGCATGGTCCAAACAGCACTTGCCTCCTTGTCGGAGGTCGATCTCGTTCTGTTGCTGGTAGACCCGCTCCAGCTGTCCGGACTTGTCGATCGACAAATCACCGATCACCTGCAGAAAATCAAAACACCTAAAATTCTGGGAGTCAACAAGATCGATTTGGTCAAACGGCATCGGATGATCCCGATGCTCGATGCCTATCATAAGGAAGATCTATACTCTGAAATCATTCCCCTGTCGGCCCTCAGCGGTGAAAATACCGACCGTCTTCTCCAGTTGTTGCGGGGCTATCTGCCGGAGGGCCGTCCTTTTTTTCCCGAAGATCTTTTGACGGATCAGCCCATTCGATATTTGGCGGGGGAAATGATCCGGGAAAAGGTGGTTCAAAAAACCTGGGAGGAAGTTCCTTATGCCTCTGCTGTGGAAATCGTCTTGTTCAAGGAGGATCCCAAGTCGAATCTGACGGCTATTGATGCCACCATTTATGTCGAGAAGCCTTCCCAGAAGGGAATACTTATCGGCCGCGGCGGTCGCATGCTTCAGGTGATCCGGGAAGGGGCGCAATCGGATCTGGAACGGCTGTTGGCGACAAGGGTACGCTTGGCTCTATGGGTGAAGGTCAAAAGGCATTGGACCGGAGATCCCCGGTTTCTGAAGCAGATGGGTTATTGAGCTTTTAGTAGAGACCCTTGCCTTAGAAAAAGTAGCTTCCATAAATGATCAATCGGTTTGAATTATCGAGGGGATCTTCGTTGACCCGGTGCTGCCATCCTCCGTTGACGGCGAGGTGGCGGCTGACGTAGCGCAAACCCAGGGTGGCGGCCCCATATTCCCTTTCCAGCCGGGATTCCCGGTCGATGCGGAAGTTTCCTTCCAGAATCAGTTGCAGAGCCCTCGACTCGACCAAGGGGATGAGGAGCCCCAAATCGATGATCCCGTGTTTTTCCTCGAAATTGTCGTCTCCGCTATCCTGAATAAAAATGCCGCCGTTCGCATAAAATCCGATGAGGACGGTATTGTCCGCCGTTCCGACCTCGGTTTCGGCGGACGAAACCAGGAGGGCCTTCAAACCCCATGAATCGACCGTTCCCGCGCCGGTTTTGGGCTCTCCGGTTGGGAGAAAAAGGGTCAGCGATAGGGCAAAACCCGGAAAGTTCAGGTTGGTGCTTGGTTCCAGTAGCCGCCACTTGAGCGAGAAATTGATATCACCCACGTCGCTATTGCTTTCGTTTCCCTCTTCGATATCGATGAAGTAGGGCAATTGTCCCGATACCTCCAGGTTCGGTGTGATGCCGACGGTGAGGGTGGACGACAGCTCGGACACCGAGAGGTCTTCCTTCTTAAGATTGTCTCCGTCCAAGAACGACAGACCGAGGCCGACTTCCACTTTTCCGGGAGGCAGGGTGTCGATTGACTGGGTTAAAAAAAGGCCGCTTGGCCCATAAAGTGTGGATGATATCCGGTTAAATTCCGACTCCGCCGCCTCCACGGTTGGCGTAAGGCCGAGAAATATCGCAAAGACGCCCAAGATCGTCAATCGTCGCATATTCTGATCCCTCCTTAAAAAGGGTTAAAGGTCTATTGGTATTGGTGATGGAGATAAGACAGAGTTGTCAGAGCTTAACCAAAGTCTCAAATTAGGTCAAGTCTAAAATTCCCTATTCGGCATATATATTTTTGACATATAAGTAAGAAGCTTCTTGGAATTCGTAAGATATCCCGGAGTTATGGTCCTCGTATTCCGATTACCTTTTACACCGGGATTGCTTACGCGGCTTTTCGGTGAGGGATAAGGTGTTCATGGGAGTACCGACTGCTTTCAACCTCGATGCAGGCGAGGAAAAGGGCCAGGTTGATTAAAAAGAAGCCACCCGAAATCAAAAAATAAAAAAACCGCCATTGGGAAAAGATTTTTGAATGAAGGCCGGGGTCGGAGCGCAATGCACCGCTGGGGGGCAAGTCCACGATTGTCGGGTAACTGTCATCTGTGCCTGGAGATTTCCTTATTATCCTTGCTTGCAACAGCTCGATCCCTTGGCTGAGTTTCCCTTGCTCTTGTTTCAATTGGCCTAGATGTTGCCAGAAATCATGAAGGCTGTGGTTTTTCCCATAGAGAATATAGTCTGAATAGTGACTTGCTTCATTTCGTATGTTTTGGTTGAGCTCGTCAAAGTGTTGATTCAGACGATCTCGTATAAGCGCAATTTCCCCTACAGTATTCGCTCCCATTGGTTTTTCCGCAACCGCCGCGTGGCTGTTTAATACCACAACAAAGGCGACGACACATGAGGCCAGGATTCGTTTTCTTAAGGGCAAGTTACACATTTTGAACCCTCCCGTTTTAATCGAATGACGCTCTCATTATATCCACTAACTGAGCAAATACAGTGCCCCGATCCTCAAGCGACTGTGGTTTTTTTTGTGCGTATTTTCCAGGACTTCATAAATAGAGACGGTTGAGGTCGTGGAGAATTTCCCCGCAATGAGGCAATCCTACCATCCAAGTGAAGGATCCAGTCAGGTGAAAATAGGGGTCGTTGTGAAGGCATTGTCGTCTCCGGATATTTTGGCGGCCCTTCAGGAATCAATCGTGTCGGCATTCTGGATGTCCATCGCTTCATGGCTGGATGGTTTGTCCTTACTATTTGAGCCATTTTTCTTCTCTCTTAAAATGTTGATGCCAGTCTGTCAGCGGTAGTTTTGTCTGTAGGGGATCTTAACGAAGGTTTTTGATCGAAGCGCTATTTTATGGCGACATGGATTGCTACGATACCACCGGCCAGATTTTGAAAGGACACTTTGTGAAACCCGATTTTTTCGATTTGGGTTTTTAGCGCGTGTTGGTTTGGGAATGTTCGGATCGAGGCGGGGAGATATTCGTAGATGCCGGTTTCATCCCTCGAGACCCAGGCGCCGATTTTGGGCAGGATTCCAAAGGAGTAGTAATCGTAGAGCTTCCTGAAGGGGGCGAAGACGGGTGTCGAAAAATCGAGACAGGCCATCTTTCCATTTGGTTTCAGCAGGCGATGGATTTCTCGAAGGGCCTGGTTTAGGTCGGAGACGTTTCGAAGGCAAAACCCTGTGAGAATTGCATCGAAGGATTGGTCGCGGAATGGGAGGCGTTCGGCGTTTGCCCGGGCCCAGTAAAGCCGCTTGGCATTCTGCACTTCGGCCTTCTTTTTTCCGATGGATAGCATGGGTTCGTTTAAGTCGCTGGCGATGACGGTGCCGTCTTCACCCAAGTATTCGGCGGCCAACAAGGAAAGATCGGCGGTGCCCGCCCCGACGTCCAGAACACGATCATTTTTTTGGAGGCTGAGGGCATCCAGGGTCTTTTTTTTCCAACGGTGATGGAGGCCGAATGAAAGCAAGCTGTTGTTCAGATCGTAATACTTGGCGATCGATGTAAACATCTTCTGAACGGATTTTTCCTTGTCGAATGCCATTTCCACCGAAGCCTTTATGGTATCTTAAAGAACGGTTCTGCCTTGTAGATAATGATATGAAGGGGGTCTATTCAATCGATATTGAGATTGTCTTCGGCGGGGAACTATAAGGAATGTTTGTGACACGCCATATGATTTTTTTAAAAATGGGTCGTCTTAAAATCCGAGGTTAAGTCGGCCGGTGTAGATTGGAATTTCCCCAAAATCGGCCTCGAATACAAAATTGATCAGGGCCAAGGAGACCTTGACGCCGACAAAGGGTTTGGCCAAGCTCAGGCTTTCTTTAAATTTAAGGGGTGTGACACTTTCTTCGCTCGTCACCCAAACCTGTCCGTAACCCACATAGGGCGTCGCGAATAAAAACCCCTTGCTGATCGACACATCCGCGCCGACGGTCTCCAAGTCGAGGCCATCGACACCCTCTAGGGTTGTGTATGATCCTCTGACGGCGATGGCGGGCAGGGCGGCGTTTCCGGAAATAAAGGCCCACTTCAATTCTCCCCCGATGACCTCAATATTGGAACTCGGCACTTTCGAATAAATCGCTCCGATATCGAAACTAAAGGGAAGCCCCTTTTGGAGATGAATTTTAGGAAAAAGAACCGTGCCGGGCGGCGTGTCTGTGGCCAGCTGCGACCAAATTCCCCGATCGATATCGACGGCGGAGAGTTCGACGCCGATGTCCCAGCCTAATATGCCAAGCGGCTCCGCGGGGGACATGGGCAGGTAACTGATGGCCAGGCCGATTTCTTCTGAAAAATCTTTAAAAACCTCCGAGCCCAAGCCGGTGACGGGGATTTTAATGTCGACTTCGCCGGCGGATGCGCTGTGAGGGTAAACGATAAGAATGAGGGTCAGTACCATCCATCGTAAGTGACGGCTATTTTGCGTGAACATTGACGGCGGCTCCTTGTTTTTTAGGTTTGATAAATGGGAAATTTGGTATTCGTTTGAAAAGTATAGCAGATTTTTTCTTGACAAACCAAAATTCCGACATTAGAATTAACCGTTTATTTGGGTAGATGAACCATGTCTGACCCCCCCATCAGGGTGTGTCTTCATTCAAGGTGTGACTTCATAGCGAATTTTCCCATACCAAATCGCGGATGGTTATAACATAGCCCCTATTTAATGTAAAGAAAGTCTTCATAAGGCCATAGGCTGGCGTAGCTCAGTTGGTAGAGCAGCTGATTTGTAATCAGCCGGTCGGGGG
>JBHHXH010000045.1:0-22578 GCA_046756925.1 Nitrospiria bacterium | reverse complement strand
ATTTTGCCTTAAACATCTTGTAGCGGTCTTCCTGTGGCCGCGCATGCGATCTTTGCTCAAGCCCCCTCAGATCGGGACAACGGTCTTGTTTATGCCCTTCCACAAAGAGATGGCAAAAGGCACATTTGCCTTTCCCGATGGGCATCCGGTCGAATTTGCCTGACAGGCTGATTTCTAGCTCAGGCCGGTTGGTGCCGAAAATAACGAATTCACCTTCCGAAACCAATGTCTGCGCAGAAAAAATTTTTTCAAGGTCAGGCATTGCCATTCGTTCTGTCGGCGTTTCCACCTTTTTTTCTTTCGTATTGCGTCCCCCTTTTAAAACCACGGTCGTCAGGACGATAGCTGCGATGAGGACGAAGGTCAATTTCCACATGGGGACAGATTGACCCGAGTTAGAACGATTCATGTTGTCATTTACTCCTTTTTTGCATTGTGTCCTTGCCATACAAACCGGAAATGATGAGACTGAGGGAGAAGAGGGCCACCAGTTATTTACTATCACAGTCTCTGCCTGGATTAAAGGGAAATCATATTGGTTTAGCTTCTGTTTTTCGAAATAGATGTATTAGTGCGTTTTGAATGCAAGGTACCCAAAGGACCATATAGGTAACAATGATTTGCGTTAGAAAGGTTATATCTTTTGTCTCGGAAGGATAAGCTTGCTTTCTGGAAGCAACAAGTGGGCAGCCCTATGGTTTTTGGGGATGAAATGTTTTTCAAAATTGAGTTTTCAGGCGATCGGGGCCTTATTTGGGAATCTGTACTTTTTTCTTCCTCGCCGTCCTTCTCGCTGCTGCATAACCGGCATCGACGTGCCGCGCGATCCCAATGCCGGGATCGACGGTGAGAACGCGTTCTAAACGCTGCGCCCGTCGTTGGGTCCCGTCGGCAACAATCACCATGCCGGCATGGAGCGCATTTCCAATTCCAACACCGCCGCCATGATGAAAGGACACCCACGAGGCACCCGAAACGGCATTGAGGGCGAAATTGAGGAGGGGCCAGTCGGCGACGGCATCGGAGCCGTCCAGCATGTTTTCGGTTTCGCGGTGTGGAGAGGCCACGGAGCCGCAGTCGAGGTGATCCCGGCCGATGACTACGGGCGCAGAGACTTCCCGTTGGCGAACGAGGCTGTTGATTACCGCTCCGAATTTGGCCCGCTCGCCGTAACCCAGCCAGCAGATCCGCGCCGGAAGCCCCGTGAAGGGGATTTTTTCTTGCGCGAGTTTGATCCAACGTTTAAGTGTCTTGTCCTTCGGGAAACATTCCATCAGCGCGGAATCGATGCGGTGGATGTCCTTTGGATCACCCGAGAGTGCCGCCCACCGGAAAGGCCCCTTCCCCTCGCAAAAAAGCGGACGGATATAGGCCTGCACGAATCCGGGGTATTTGAAGCTGCCGTCTTTGTTTTTGATTGCAACCCCGGCCAGTTCTGCCTGCGCGCGAAGATTATTCCCATAATCGAAACAGACGGCCCCGCTTTTCTGCATCGCCAACATGGCCCTCACATGTTTGGCGATCGTCTCAAGCGATTTTTCTCGGTAGTTTTTTGGATCTTTCTCACGAAGCCTGTCTCGTTCCTGAATGTCGCCGATGGGGACATACGACAACAGATCGTGTGCAGAGGTCTGATCGGTCACGATGTCCGGGATTTTTCCGCGGCGAACCAAGGTCGGGAAAATCGTCCCGGCGTTTCCGACCAAGCCGACCGATAGCGGCGTTTTCTTTTTCTTCGCCGTCGCGACCCAAGCCAAGGCCTCGTCGAGATCGTGGGTCATCCGGTCGCAAAATCCTTCCTTCACTTTTCGTTCGATCCGTGCCGCTCGGACCTCCACATCGAGGATTATGGCTTCGTTCATCGTGGCCGCCAGGGGTTGGGCGCCACTCATGCCGCCCATCCCGGCCGTGAGGATCCATTTTCCCCGTAGGGAGGCGTCTCCAAAGACCAAGCGTCCCAGCGCCGCAAAGGTTTCGTAAGTCCCCTGCAAGATTCCTTGGGTGCCGATATAAATCCAGCTCCCCGCCGTCATTTGACCGTACATCGTCAACCCCCTGCGGTCAAGCGCTTCGAAGGATTCGGGCGTGGCCCATTTTGGAACCAGATTCGCATTGGCGATCAGAACGCGCGGGGCTTCCCGATGGGTCTTGGCGACATAGACCGCCTTGCCCGATTGGATACACAGGGTTTCGTCCGCTTCCAGCTTGCGCAGGGCGGCGGCGATGCGATGATACTCCCGCCAATTCCGCGCGGCACGGCCGCTGCCGCCGTAGAC
The DNA here is from genome assembly GCA_046756925.1 of Nitrospiria bacterium. Classification (GTDB taxonomy): domain Bacteria; phylum Nitrospirota; class Nitrospiria; order SBBL01; family JAADHI01; genus JAJDBU01. Next base: position 20,302 of record JBHHXH010000045.1, on the reverse strand, counting down.
GATCAGATTTTCCCAATCGACGGCGACCCGCGCGTCCAAGTTGTTCATCAACATCCGCAGGGCCGCTTCGCTGTCCCAGGTTTTACAGGCGCGTTTGTTTCCGGTCGGCGCTTGGATCAGTCGCTGGGGACGCAGCGCTTCGAACATCGGACGCCTCATGGCCGGTCTCCTTTAAAACCGATAGAGCCCTTCGGAGGATCGCTCCGGCGCGACACGCCCGCTAAAAAATTCAAGAGCAGGGCGACGGCCAGTCGCGCCGTGCGGTCGTCCTGATCGAAGTTGGGATTTAACTCCATGATATCGAAATAGGCGACCTTGGGGTCGAGACCGAACAAATAAGCGGCCAGAGCCGCCTCTTCTGGCCACAGGCCGGTGGGCGAGGGGGCGGAGACGCCGGGCGCGAAGGCCTGGGCGATGCCGTCGAGGTCGATAGAACAGAAAATCCGATCCGCGCCGCGTCCGGCAATGGTTAAGGCCGTATCCGTGACGGCTTCGATTCCTTTTTTCCGCGTTTCCCTGAGCGAGAAGATGCGGGCGCCTTTTTTATTGAGATAGTCCTCATATTCTTTGGCATTGACCCAGCCGTTCACGCCGATTTCCACAAAACGTTCTCCATCCATCGCATCGATGCACTCGAGAATATTACGGAAGGGTGTGCCGCTGGTGATGCGGCCATTATGCGTTTCGCGAACATCGAAATGGGCATCGATGGCAATGCCGCCGATCGGTCCCTGTTGTTTTTTCGCCAAGCCCCCGACGCCGCCGAAGGTCAGATCGTGACCACCACCGAGAAGGACCGGTATCGCGCCCGTCTTAACAATTGCCGCCACCGCTTCGGCAAGACGTTGATGGGTATATTCGACGGAGGCTTCGTCCGGAATAAGATCGCCGAAATCCGCAATACGCAGCGATGCAAGGTCGGCTTTCCACTCGAGATTGTAGCGCGTTCCATATTTCGAACATTGTCGGCGAATGGCGGTGGGTCCGAAAGCCGCACCCGCCCGCCCCATGCCTTGAATCACCGCCGTATCGTCCGGAACTCCCAGGAGGCCGATATCGACCGGCACTCCGGTATAAGGGCAAATGAGAGCGGCAAGCGTTTGTGGGCGAGACACGGTTCCTTCCGTAAAGTGCGCTTTTACCGGAAGCGTATAGGGGATCTCCATTTCGTCATTATCACAAAACGAAGAAGGGATAACAAGTGGATGGAGACCGGCCCAAGCACCGCACCCGGCTTTGAGGACCCAGCGATTGGAGTGTCCAATGTGGCCACAGAAACCGCTTGACAGGAAAGGTTTAGGTGGCGTTGCTGGCGGGGATGCGCGAAGGGAGGTAGGACCGATAAGCCCGCAAGACCCGATCCGCGTATCCGGTTGGAAGCGACTTCCCACGGCGGATCCATCGCCTGACCCGGGTCGGCCCGTAGTTGTAGGCCGTTAACGCCGTTCGGAGATCCGAAAAGGTGTTGTTTAACTTGTGGAGGTATTGGATGCCCAGTTGGATATTGACGTAGGGATCGAAAAGCGTGTCTTTCGACCCGTTCCAGGCAATATGCCGGCTGGATTTTGCCAGCGCCCGACCGGTTGCGGGAAGAATCTGCATCATCCCCAGGGCCCCTTTCTTGGAAACGGACCAGTTATAAAAGGAGCTTTCCGTCGTAATGACAGCCAGGATGAGTTCGGGATTAAACCCGTAGAGTAGGCTTTCGACATAGATAAAATCCACCAGACGTCGATGCTCGAAGGACTTCAGCCCCGTTTTGTAGTTCGATAGAATCTTGTCCATTTTTATTTCTCGGGCCGAGCGAATGCGTTCAGTGCGAACCCGGGTTGTTCCAAGGGCAGGTGGTGGTGTTTCTTCAACAGGAAGCGGAATCGGTCCCGGGATCGCTAAATCCGCCGGAAGAAAATGTAGGAATAAGATCATCAGCGGTAAGGGATAAATCCAATGTTTGATATATGGGCGTTTAAATAGGATCATATTAGTCGCAAAATATAGCAAGGGCGGGTCTTGGGGTCAATCCCCCCAAAAGGGGGTGGCGTCCGTGTTTTTACGACGGTTCTGGGTGAGAAAATATTATATAACTTAATATAAATCAATGTATTATGCTTTTTTAAGGCGGGTGCGCTTGAATTTGAATTATTTTCGTATGGTCACGATGGTGACGCCGTCTCCGCCTTCCCAAGGATATCCGGCCCTATAGTTCTCCACATAAGGGGATGTTTTTAAATAGTTGCGAACAGCGTTTTTCAATAGGCCACCCCCATGTCCATGAATGACGGAGACTTCTCCTTCGTCTTTTAACATGGCCTGATCTAAGAAACGCTCCAAGTGCTCCAGTCCTTCTTCTACCTTGAAACCATGCAGATCGATTTTTGGTTCGAAGGCTTGGAAATTCACGGTTTCATGCACGCATTTTCCGTTACTCGGGGATGGCTCGCTTGAAGAATTTGGGCACGAACGCTAAACTCGCTCCCTGTAGGGTCGGGTGAAAGCTGGATCTACATGCCTTTTATCATACGCCAATTCGATGGGATTTAACAATGGCATTGAGTGTAAGACAAATTGGAGCCGTCCTCGATGAAATCGGGACCAGTCCGCTTGGAGGGATCATTCGGAAAATCGCTCAGCCGAAACCTGGATGTATTCTTTTCGAGATTGATCGGAAGGGGGTACGAAAAAGGCTGCTTTTCTCCGCTCAGCAGCAACATGCCAGATGCCATCTCGTCAGTCTGAAATACAAAATTTCCCCGAAACCGCCTCGCTTTTGCCAGTTGCTTCGAAAGCATCTACTACACCGCTGCCTGATATCCATTGATCAGGTCCCAGGGGATCGCATCGTTCGCATGCGAACGGCCTGGGCGGCCGATGCGGAGGCTTCCGAGAGGGTCTTCGTGGCCGAGTTGATGGGCCTCCAGTCAAATTTTTTTGTTCTCGATGCGAAGGGGGCCGTCATCGGTTCACTGCACCCATCCCATCGTCGGGGCTTGACAGCCGGATCGATTTATCGACCCCCTCGAATCAACCTGGCACCCTCATTTAAGGAAACCCGCATTCCGCTGATCGGATCCTTGAACCATTCTATCGAACGTTATTATCGGGCCTTGGAAGAAAAGGAAGAGATCGAAGTAAAGAAAAGCCTTCTGCTTGAAGAGTTCGATCAAGCCATTCGGAGACGGAGAATACGGCTTAAGCGTCTCTACAACGGTCTTGAAGCTGCGAAAGATACATCCGTTTACCGGCGTTATGGAGAGATCCTGAAGGCTCAACTCCATCGGATCAAGCCGGAGATGTCTCAATGGACCGGCGGCGATCCGGTCGATCCGGATACGAGGAAGGTCACGATACCGCTTAAGCCCGGCCTGAATCCCTCGGAAAACATGACGCTGTATTTTAAACGATATAAAAAAGGACGATCGACCCAAAAAACCTTGCAAAATATTGTCGAGGACACCGAACAAGAACTGGCGCGACTGGAATCCGATAAATTGATGGTTTTAAAGGGAGATCTGTCCGATATCGCCTCGATGATCCTCCGCCCGTCTCCTTTAAAAAGGGAAAAAGCAGGTCGAGCCGGGGGTCCTCCCATTTATTATTCTTTAGACAATATGGCCATGGTTGTGGGAAGAAACGACCTGGAAAACAACCGCATTACTTTTGAGATGGCCAGGGGGAACGACCTATGGTTTCACGCTCGCGCCGCGGCCGGCGCGCACCTTGTTGTCCGAATGGAGGGTAAAAAGGAGATCCCTTACCAAAGCCTCCTGGATGCTGCGACCCTGGCCTTGCATTTCAGTCAATTAAACGCGAATGGAAAAGGAGAAATCATTTATACCTATAAAAAATACATTCGAAAAATCCGCAGGGGAAAGGCAGGCGCCGTCACCTGCGCTCAAGAGAAAACCCTCTATATTGTATTGGAAACCCACCGCCTGAAAAGGATTTTGGAGAGTTCTGATCGAATCGGAAAAAGCCCCTGAATCATGGGGCGGCCGGTTCAAGCAAGGAATGTTCTGTTGCGGCCCAAGATTTTTGCTTGATACATGGCTTGATCCGCAAGGTGAATCAAGTCCGTTTGATTGTCGGTGTGCTCGGGAAAACCCGCCACGCCAAGACTCGCCGTGATCTTGAGCGACAAGCCCTTTTTCCTTAAGAATTCGTATTTTAGAACGGCAAGGCGAACCCGTTCCGCCACTTGATAAGCCTTCTTCATGTCCGTTTCGGGGAGAATCACCACAAATTCGTCACCCCCATATCGTGCAACAACATCGACCACTCGGAAGCTTTCCCGGATAATGCCGGCCATTTCGACGAGGACTTTGCTCCCGGCCAAATGACCATGTTGATCGTTCACCCGCTTAAAATAATCGATGTCGATGAAGATGAGTGAGAGGGATAAGTTGTAGCGCTTGCTTCTCTTAATCTCGACATCCAAGGCCCGGCCGAAATACCGCAGGTTATACAATTTTGTCAGATCGTCCGTCGATGCAAGGTCCGACATGGTTTGATAGAGGTCGGATCGCTCGATGGCGAGGGAAGCCTGATCGACCAACTTCGATAACAGGGCCAGATCGATGTCGTCAAAGGCATCCGCTTCGATGCGATTGAGCAATTGAATGACACCGATGACACGATTTTTGCAAATAATCGGCAGGCATAAAAGTGACCGGATGGCGCATTGCGGATAAAGTTCTTTTAATTCGGCCCGCTTTCCTTCCTTGTCGGCGATCAAAATGGGAAGCCCTTTTTCCGCAGCCCGTCCGGCGGGGCCTTGCCCGATTTTGTAGCGAATCGATTTCACTGTTTTTTCTGAAGTTTTCTTAAATAACGCGTAGTAAAGTTCTTCTTGGAGGTCGTCACACAGTAGAAGGGACCAGTCTTCACATCGGACCAACCGCCTGGCGGTAGAAAGAATGACACGAAGTACTTTCTTAAATTCGAGGGTGGAAGTTAAGGCCCTACCGACTTCTATAAAGAGCGCGAGTTCCCGAGTTCTTTTTAGAAGTGCGTGTTTAAGGGCTTTGTTTTCGGCCCTAATGGCCCGAATCACCGAATGGTCTTTTTTAGGTCTTCTCTTCGATGAAGGGTATGAATGGGTTGTGGTTTCATCATTATCTGCCATGGCATTTCTTGTATTTTTTTCCGCTTCCACATGGACAGGGGTCATTGCGTCCGACTTTTTTGCTCTCCCGTTGCACCGTGCGGACGGCGGCCGACTCCCCGCGATTCAAGTGCATGGCTTGCTTTCTTGGAAAAAGCGCGGCCACTTGGCTCTTGTCCTCATCGACGATCTGGACGCGGAAGAGGTGTTCGATCGTATCGCGTTTGATGCGATCGATCATGCCGCTGAACATCTCGAAGCCTTCCCGCTTGTATTCGCTTAAGGGTTCCTTTTGGCCGTAGCCGCGCAAGCCGATTCCTTCCTTAAGGGTGTCCATGGCCAACAGATGGTCTTTCCAATGGGTGTCGATCATCCGAAGAAAAATCTGTTTCTCGATATTTTGGATCAATTCCTTGCCGAAGGCGTCGGTTTTATGCCGATAAATTTCCTGCACTTTTTGGAGGATGACTTCCTTCAGGGCCTCTCTTCCAATTTCGGGAAACCCAAGATCGCCGACGGTGAGGCTTAAGGCGAATTGGTGCGACAAAACTTCCACCAGACCGGTCCCGTCCCAAGCCTCCGAATACGTGTCCTCCGGACAATAGGCGCTGAGCAATTCGTCGATCTGCCCGTCGATCATTTCGAGTATATCTTCATGAATATCGTCGGTGGAAAGCACCGCACGGCGTCTGTCGTAAATCACGGACCGTTGTTTGCTCATCACATCATCGTACTCGAGGAGCTGTTTTCGAATATCGAAATTATGCCCTTCGACACGTTTTTGGGCGTTTTCGATCGCGCGTGTCACCATGCCGTGTTCAATCGGAACGCCTTCTTCCATGCCGAGGCGGCTCATTAGCTTCGATATCCGATCCGATCCGAAAATTCGCAATAGATCATCTTCCAGGGAGAGATAAAACCGGGAAGACCCCGGGTCCCCTTGCCGGCCGGAACGTCCGCGGAGCTGATTGTCGATGCGTCGGGACTCATGACGTTCGGTCCCGATGATGTGGAGCCCACCCAACTGCAGCACTTCTTTTTTCTCCGACTCACTCTCCAGGGCGAATGACTTGCCGGCCTTCTCTAAGGCATCGGGCGCGGCATCCGGGTGTTGACGTTCGTATTGTTTGCTTAAAAATTCCGGGTTGCCGCCGAGGAGAATGTCCGTTCCGCGACCGGCCATGTTCGTTGCGATGGTTACGGCCCCCTTCCGACCGGCCTGTGAAATGATTTCGGCCTCCTTTTCATGGTACTTCGCATTCAACACGGAGTGGGCAATCCCCTGCCTTTTTAAAAGGGCGGAGATATGTTCCGAATTTTCGATCGAAATCGTTCCCACCAGAACAGGGTGGCCGACTTGATGAAGTTCGGCGATTTCCTCCACAATGGCGTTGAATTTTTCTTTTCCCGTCTTGTAGATCACATCGGGATAGTTTTCCCGAATCAAAGAACGATTCGGTGGGATGACGATGACTTCGAGATTATAAATCTTGTGAAACTCGGCGGCCTCCGTATCGGCCGTCCCGGTCATCCCAGCGAGTTTTTCGTAGAGCCGAAAGTAATTTTGAAAGGTGATCGAGGCCAAGGTTTGATTTTCGTTCGCGATCTTGACCCCTTCTTTTGCCTCCACCGCTTGATGGAGCCCGTCGCTCCATCGACGTCCGGCCATTAAACGCCCTGTAAATTCGTCGACAATGATGACTTCCCCCTCTTTGACGACATAGTCCACATCCTTTTTAAAGAGGACATGGGCCTTCAGTGCTTGTAGGACGTGATGCACCAGGGATATATTGGCTAAATCGTATAAATTGTTGACGCCGAGTAGTTTTTCAACCTTGATATTCCCATCATCCGTGAGGGTGACCGTCTTGCTTTTTTCTTCGACCGTATAGTCCCGTTCGTGCTTGAGATGGGGAATAATTTGATTGACCCGGTAGTACAATTCGGTGGAATCCTCGGAGGGCCCTGAAATGATCAGGGGCGTCCTGGCCTCATCGACGAGAATGCTGTCTACTTCGTCGATGATGGCAAAATACGGATCGCGTTGCACAAATTGCTTCGGGTCGAATTTCATGTTGTCCCGCAAATAATCGAAGCCGAATTCGTTGTTGGTGCCATAGGTGATATCCGAGCCATAAGCGGCTTGTCTTTCGGCATCCCCCGCATCATGTTGGATGATGCCGACGGTCAAGCCTAAAAATCGATAGACCTTTCCCATCCATTGCGAGTCGCGTTTGGCCAGATAATCGTTGACCGTGACGACGTGCACGCCCTTTCGAAGCAGGGCGTTCAAATAGACGGGAAGCGTGGCCACCAGGGTTTTGCCCTCTCCGGTTTTCATTTCGGCAATCTTTCCCTCGTGGAGGACAATCCCGCCCAAGACCTGAGAGTCGAAGTGACGCATGCCCAGCACCCTTCTGGCGGCTTCGCGAACCACCGCATACGCCTCAGGGAGTATCGTATCCAGCGTTTCCGGGCGGACCTCCGCTTGGGAATCCTCGCGCGTGTCATTCACCCCGAGCCGCTTCCGAAATTCCTCGGTTTTTGCCCGCAAGGCTTTGTCCGATAGTTTCGAGACGGCCTCCTCAAATGTCTTGACTTTTGCCACGATCGGCTCGAGCCGTTTGAGTTCCCGGTCGTTTCGGCTTCCGATGACCTTTCTAACGAGACTGCTTACTCCCAACATTCCCGACTCCTAAGTGCGCTCCCATGCGATGGTTATTGTAGCATAGGCATTTTTCCCATGCTATTGCAAAAAAGCCCCGACAGGATACATCCTATCGGGGCTTTAAATGCTACATAGATAATTTTTTACTCAGGCGGGTTGACATTTGCTGCTTGAGGACCTTTTTCCCCCTGTATCACCTCAAACTCAACCGCTTGACCTTCTGTTAATGTTTTGAAGCCCTCCCCCGCGATTGCAGAAAAATGGACAAAGACATCTCCCCCTTCTTCTCTTTCGATAAACCCATAGCCCTTTTTTTCGTTAAACCATTTTACTTTTCCTTTTACCGCCATCGGACCTGCAGACCTCCTTTTTTCCAAAAAGACAAACGATGGTGATATGCCATTTTGGTGTTGATAATCCAAGAGATGAAGCGTGCCGTGCCTGACGCCCCGCCCTCTTGCTTCAGGAGCGATACCGCCTCCTGGTCGTACCTTTAATTTAGGATATATTTCATCGGATTGACCGATACCTTATTAACGGATACTTCATAGTGGAGGTGTGGGCCGGTGGAAAGGCCTGTATTTCCTACATAACCGATGACATCTCCTCGTTTAACTTTTTGGCCGACTTTCACCGCTGCTTTCGAAAGATGGCCGTAATGCGTCACAGTACCATATCCATGATTCAACTTAAGGTACCGGCCGAAACCGCCGTTAAATCGGTAATAGCTCACAACGCCCGCCGCCGGTGCAATAATCGGTGTTCCGGGACGTGCGGCGATATCGATGCCGTGGTGCATGGCAAGCTTCCCGGTAAAAGGGGATATGCGCTTGCCGAAACGGGAACTCAACCAACCGGAGGTCGGCCAAATAGAAGGGGTGGAGGCCCATAACGAATGACGGTTTTGAACGACTTCCTCCAATTCTTGAAAACTCTGTTCTTGCTCGACCACCCTGGCTTGCAATAACTCCAAGCCCTGCTCGATCGAACTGTTGAGATCGGGAGGCGTTAAAGACGGGTTTTCACCTTCCGAGCCGCCGATTCCAAAGGATCTTACACTGCCTTTTGGAGGTCCGATATCGGTCATGACCCGCAATTTTCGGTCAAATTCGACCAGGCGGACCACTTGGTCCTTCAAGTCTTCTATCGTACCTGAGAAACTCTGAATTTGTATTTTTTGTGATTTGTTTTCTTTTCGAAGGTTTTTTAGGTTTTGCATCTGCCCCCACATTTTATAGTGTTGGACAGAAAAGGCGGCCAAAACCAAGATGAAGACGGCGGAAAAACTTAGAAGCAGTTTAACGGTGCTTTTTTTGAAGGAGAAACGGTAAGGTTCCGATGTTGTAGAGCCAGGAAATATGACAACGGTATAAGAACTGCGGGGTTTACCCATCCTCAACTCCGGACAAAACGTTCGGAAAGATACCATAAGTATCTTTCCTTGTCAAGAATGCCGAATACCAAAAAAACAATGCGATACGAGTCACTTATCAAAGATAATTTTGTAAGTGTGGGTGTTTTTACGATGAAAATATAGATGAGAGATATTCAACATTATCTTAAGAATACATTAAGGGTTTTCATTTGGAATCTGATGAGATATAGGTATATCGCCACAATAACGGCATTTGAAGCCTGATTCCCCTTTGTTCATAAGGCTTGCGATTCGTTGAATAACATCGATCATCCTTATTCAACCGATTAGGCAATTGTCTTTAATCAAGTATATATTTTTTTAACGAATTACATTGGTTCAAGAAAGAATATTTTATTAATTTATTTATATTTTACAATTCAATTCTGATCCTTGACAATAAAACGCAACAAGATAGACTTATTTTATGGTTGATGTTTTTATCATCGGGGCCGGTAGAGGCGGAAAAGCTGTATTAAGCCGTCTATTGCAATTTAATTGGATTCGCATTGTCGGCGTGTCCGATATCAACCCCGAAGCCCCCGCCATTCTATTGGCGCGGAAGTCCGGCCTCCCCATCTTTATAGAAGATCCTTTTCCTTTCCTTCATGACCTCTCGGTTGATCTTGTCTTCGACTTAACCGGAAATCCGATTATCAGCACCAAACTGCTTAATTTTTCCGACTCCCATTTCGATGTGGCGACTGGAGAGGTTGCGCAACTGTTGTGGAAAGTCATCCTGGAATTAGAAGAAAAGGAAGCACATCTTAAGAAGCAACTCGGAGAACGCCAGGTGCTGCTGGATATCAGCCTCATGCTTTCCCGCTCCGAGACCCCCGATCAAATATTCGAGGCGATCGTGGCCGGTGTAATCCGCATCACCGGCATGCCGGCCGGATCCCTTTCGGTATACAATCGGGAAAAACAGGAGCTGTTCCTTGTCGCCACCAAAGGCTTTTCATCCGAGTTTTATAAAAATGCGGTTTATCCGGTACGGTCCGGAGGCCTGACCGAGCACATCCTTTCTCAAAAAAAACCCATCCTTGTTCCGGATATTGGCGATTACCCTGCGTTTAACAATCCCATCATCGTCAGAGAGGGCATTCGTTCCTTGATTGCGATACCATTGATCTCCGAAAAAGGACCGGTGGGTATTTTATACAGCGATGATTTCAAGCCCAGGGACTTTCCTTCTTCCTCCTTGATGGAAAATCTTCAGATGCTTGCAACCCAAGCCGTGATCGCCATCCAAAAACAGCAGGCTTTCGAAAAAATAAAAGAACTGTCCATTCGGGATCCGCTCACCGGGCTCTACAATCGCCGCTACCTCAATAAGGTCATGACCTCGGAAATCGGCCGCGCCTCGCGCTTGCACAGTCCCCTATCGGTGATCCTCATCGATGTCGACTACTTCAAACTGGTCAACGATAAATTCGGTCATCTCATCGGCGACCAACTCTTACAAAGCCTATCCCAGAGTTATGAGTCCATTATTCGGCCCTACGATGTACTGGCCCGTTTTGGGGGGGAAGAATTTCTGATCCTGATGTCCGAAACGGATGAAGTTGAAGCGGTTGCCTCGGCCGAGCGTCTGCGTCACGCCACCGAAACCGGAAAATTCCTGCCCGATTCCAGTTCGATCACCTGCAGCGTGGGCGTTTGCACCTTCAGGGATATCAACGGTTCCATGCTTGCCCCCAAGGAAGTCATCCGGTGTGCAGATGAAGCCTTGTACTTGGCCAAGAGAGAAGGACGGAATCGCGTCTGTCTACATAAAAATGAATAGCCGGCCCTTCCATCCCCTAAATAAATGCTGATAAACTAAACGATCTTTCCTTGGAGGCGGTTCCGATTAGAAACCGGCTGCGCGCCAGGTTCCTGCCGGTTGATTTCAAGGTTCCGCCGGATGTCTGTATCGAAGGGGAAGCCTGCATCCAAAAAATGGATCGGAACGACTGGAGATCGTCAATGAAAGGTGTCATTTTCGCCCTTGTTTTATTAACAGTGCTCATACATGCATTGCGGGCTTGGGGCTTCCAGTTCAGTCATCCGCCGAACGGCAGGCTTGTGGCGGCGGGAAGCGCCTTGCGGGTCCAAGTCGATCCCGGAGAAATGCCTCCTTTATTCGGTGTCCTTTTGACTTCATCGCGAGGGATAATCAAATCGGCGCTCGATACCCAACCGCCCTACGAGTGGTCGATCAAGATTCCCGAGAATTACGAGGGTCCGCTGACCTTGCAAGCAACAGTTCGACGTTACCTTCCGGTTCCGAATCCACCTCAGGCCAATGTGACCGTCATCGTCGTTTTTCCGCTCATCCGCATCGTGGATCAAATCACCTTATGGACTCGGTGGCCGACTGCTCCGTCCCGGTTTTGGGTGTTCCCGCAACCCCATCGAGAATGGTTCTTGCCGACGCCGCACGGGCGGATGCTTGCTCTCGATCCGCCTGAACAAAGGTAATGTGGCCCATCTTTCGTCGTGCCTTGATGTTTTTTTTTCGATAGTGATAGACTCGGCTCCCTGCGATCCGCATCAGCGCCGCCAAGTGTCGCTTTCTGTTCAAGGCTTGAATTTCATGCCCCAAAACGTTGACCATCACCGCCGGTGAAAGCAGCCGCGGCGCTTCGATCGGGAGCCCACCCACCACTCGCACTTGTTGCTCAAATTGGGAAATGGTACAGGCATCGAGGGAATAGTGGCCCGAATTGTGAGGGCGGGGAGCAATTTCATTGATGAGCAGGCCATTGTCCTTTAAAAGAAAAAACTCGATGCAAAAAACGCCGATGCCGTCCAAGGCTGTCAATACCTCCTTGGAGAGGGATGAAACCCGCTTCTCAAGCAAGGTATCGATGTCCGCCGGCACATTCGTTTGTCGTAGTATCCCCGCTTCATGCCGGTTTTCGGCCACCGGGTAAGTGACGATACGGCCTCCCGCGTCACGAACGGAAACGATTGAAATTTCCATGACATAGGGCACGAATTGCTCAACAATCCATCCCTCCGAACAATCTCGCAAGCGTGGGGCAAGCAGGGCGATCTCCTCCGGCCGTTTCAGCGTCCATTGGCCTTGGCCGTCGTATCCCGCAGTGGCCGTTTTGCAGACCAAGGGAAAGCCCAGTGCTTCGGCCGCGGTCTGAAGCTCGGCCGCGTTTCGAACAAGCCGATAGGGGGTCAGGGGAAACCCATGATCTTTTAGAAAATCTTTTTCCACGGCCCTGTTTTGAAGCAGGCGCAATACACGGTTGTCGGGTCGGACCGGCATCTTCGCTTCGATCGCTTCAACGAGGCCTACCGGAACGTTTTCCCATTCGTAAGTGGCCGCCGCGCAAGCCTTCACAAAAGCGTGCAGGCCCTCCGGATCGTCGAAGCCCTTGGCGATCGTCTCATCGGCCCAAGCATGCGCCGGGGCGTTTGGATCGGGGTCCCAGACTGTAACAAAATAACCGAAGCGTTTGGCCGCGATGGTGAAAAACGCGCCGAGTTGTCCTCCCCCCAGGACGCCGATCTGTTGTCCCGATCGACTCAATTCCTAAGCGCCTTCGAGGACGGAGCGGGTCTGTTCCGCACGAAAAGCAAGAAGGCGTTTACGAAGCGCAGGATCTTTGAGAGAAAGTATGGCGGCCGCCAGCAAGGCCGCGTTTTGGGCCCCGCCGATGGCGACGGTGGCCACCGGAATGCCCCGGGGCATTTGGACGATGGACAAGAGAGAATCGAGACCCCGAAGTTGTTCGGTTGGAATCGGCACGCCGATGACCGGAAGATGGGTCTTGGCGGCGACCATCCCTGGGAGATGCGCGGCGCCGCCGGCGCCGGCGATGATCACCGCAAGTCCGCGGCTTTCAGCCGTTTCCGCATATTCATATAGAAAGTCCGGGGTGCGATGCGCGGAGACAACCCGCAATTCATGGGGCATCTCAAGGGTCTTGAGCACGGAGACCGCCTTCTCCAGAATCGGAAAATCGCTCTTGCTGCCGCCGATTACCCCAACCTGTGGATGTTTGCTTTGATATGTTTCTTGTTTCGATCGACGCGCCAAGGCTTATTCCTAAAAATATTTGAAAGTCGTGTCTTTATCGGCAAATGGATGAAAAAACCGACAGAACATGTAAAATAAAATTTATGATTGATGTTGATCGAGAATCGTCTTGCGGCCAGGCCTTTAAGATCCAACAAGTCCAATGAAAAAAATCGCCAAAAGACCCGTGCCTTACTACCATCCTCTGTATAAAATGTCAACGGATATTGCCTTTGGGACCAAACGAAAGCGGATTGCAAAGCCGCCTTTTACTCATTCATGGGAGAAAACAAGACAAGAATAAGCGACCGTTCATCAACTATAGGATGAAAAGCCTCTTATAAGCCGATCGGGCATACCCTCTTGATTACAAAGATCCGATCAAACTATACTCCCGAAGAGGAACTTGGGGAATAGAAAATGCGGTCGATCAAGCGATATATACTTTTGCTGGCGTTTGCAGCGGTGTTGCCGCTTGTCGCAAGCGCTTCGGAAGAACCGTTGACCGAAACGCCGAGCGGATTGAAATATGTCGACCTGGTCGAAGGAAAGGGCGCGCCGCCCAAAAAAGGCCAGGTCGTTTGGGTGCACTACACCGGTTGGCTGGAGGACGGCACGAAATTCGACAGCTCTTTCGACCGAGAGGAGCCCTTGGCTTTTCGCATCGGTCAAGGACGGGTCATCCGCGGATGGGACGAAGGGGTCGCAACGATGAAAACCGGCGGAAAACGGCGGCTGATCATCCCGCCGCGCCTGGGCTACGACACGCGGGGCGCAGGCGGGGTCATTCCTCCCAACGCCACGCTCATCTTCGAAGTCGAACTGCTTCAAATTAGGTAAGGCCATGCCAAAGACCTTGTTCGAAAAAATTTGGAACGCCCATCTCGTGCACGAAGCGGCGGGCCAGCCCGCGCTGCTTTATATCGACCGGCACCTGGTGCACGAGGTCACCTCCCCGCAGGCCTTCGAAGGATTAAGGCTGGCGGGCCGGCGGGTGCGGCAGCCCGCGCTGACCTTTGCAACGATGGATCACAACGTCCCAACCACGGACCGTTCGCAGCCCATCCAAGACGCCGTGTCCGCAAAACAGATCGCCGCGCTTACGGAGAACTGCCGCGATTTCGACATTAGGCTCTACGATTTAAAAAGTCCGCATCACGGCATCGTCCATGTGATCGGACCCGAGTTGGGTTTGACCTTGCCCGGCTTGACCATCGTCTGCGGCGACAGCCACACCTCCACCCACGGGGCCTTCGGCGCCTTGGCCTTCGGCATCGGCACCAGCGAGGTCGAGCATGTACTGGCCACCCAATGCCTCCTGCAGGAGAAGCCGAAGACCTTCTTGATCGAAGTGACGGGGCAACGGTCCGCGGGGGTCGAGGCGAAGGACGTCATCCTTTCGATCATCGGACGCATCGGGACGAACGGCGGAACGGGGACGGTGATCGAATACGCCGGCGAAGCCATCCGGGCCCTCAGCATGGACGAACGGATGACGGTCTGCAACATGTCCATTGAAGCCGGCGCGCGCGCCGGGATGATCGCCCCAGATGACACCACCTATGCCTATTTGAAAGCACGACAGCACACACCCGACGACTTCGATGCGGCGGTCACGCGATGGAAAGGGCTTCCGAGCGATCCGGGCGCGCAATTCGACCGGTCGATCGCCTTCGATATCGCATCCCTTGCCCCGCAAGTGAGCTGGGGAACCAATCCCGGACAAGTGGTCCCCGTCGATGGCGAGGTGCCGAACCCGGAAGATCTGCACGACGAAAACGCCCGGAAATCGGCACTGCGCGCCTTGGAATACATGGGCTTGAAAGCGAAGACCCCCATCGAGGACATCGCGATTGACCAAGTCTTCATCGGCTCCTGCACCAACTCCCGGATCGAAGACCTGCGCCGGGTTGCCCAGGTGGTGGAGGGAAAACGGATTTCACCCAAGGTCCAGGCCATGGTCGTGCCGGGCTCCTTCGCTGTCAAACAACAGGCTGAAGCCGAGGGGCTCGACAAAATCTTGAAAGAAGCCGGTTTCGAGTGGCGGGAATCGGGCTGCTCCATGTGCCTGGCCATGAATCCCGACAGCCTCAAGCCCGGCGAACGCTGTGCCTCCACCTCCAACCGCAATTTCGAAGGGCGTCAGGGCCAAGGCGGACGCACCCACCTGGTCAGCCCGTCGATGGCCGCCGCCGCCGCGCTGGAAGGGCATTTTGTGGATGTGCGGCACTATGTATAGATAGGGAATCAAACCATGGAGGCCTTTACCGTCCACAAAGGCGTCGTCACCCTGCTCGATTTGCCGGATGTCGATACCGATCAGATCATCCCCAAACAATTTCTCAAACGGATTGAGCGGACCGGCTTCGGCCGATTCCTCTTTTACGATTGGCGATATAAAAACGGCGATGCGCTCAACCCCGATTTCGAGATGAACGCACCGCGCTATCGTGGGGCCAGCATTTTGGTCGCGCGCGCCAACTTCGGCTGCGGTTCCTCGCGCGAGCATGCGCCCTGGGCGCTCTTGGACTACGGCTTCCGTTGCATCATCGCCCCTTCTTTTGCCGACATCTTCTACAACAACTGCTTTAAAAACGGCATCCTGCCGGTGCGGCTTTCGGAGGCGGAAGTCGAGACCGTTTTCGAACGGGTCCGCAAAACACCTGGATACAAACTGTCTGTCGACCTGATCAAGGGGGAAATCACCTCTGAGGATGGTTTAAACTTTAATATCACAATCGATCCCTTCCGTCGTCATTGTTTGTTGAAAGGTCTCGATGATATTGGACTCACGCTCGATCATGAAGATAAAATTGACCAATACGAAGCGAAGCGAAAGACAATTGCAGGCATCGGCCTTTAATCCCTCTTGGCAGAAATTCCCTGAATTCCCTCTTTATTTAACCGAAACCCCTAAAAAATAACATTTTCTCCTTGCGAATGTTTGGCGGGGTGTTATACTCATTTTCAATTCATCTACCGTCTCCGGCACCAACCATGCACCTCCTTCAAAAAATATTCTATTCAACCCGTCGTTTTTCTCTCCGATTTCGCCTTGCTCCGATTTTGATCCTTTCCCTCTGGGTCTCATCAGTTTTCCAAGCAGTGGCCCAGGAGCCCTCCCTTTGGGTGGGGGAAAAGAAAAAACTGATCCATCTCTCTTCAAGAACCGGACAGCGGATTTTAGAAATTCCCGTCGATCACCTGGAGGATATCGCGGTGGACAACCACCGGAAGGTCGTCTGGGTCGGGACCAAGAAGGAGATCATCCGCTTCGGCTTCGACGGCGCGGAAGAGTTACGCTATTCCCTGAAGATTAAAAAGCATTCCAAAGAGACGGATGATGACGATGACGAGGCCTGCCATGATGAGAACGACGATGATGACGCGTCCTGTCACGGCGGTGGGCATCGGGTTCGTCTTTCTTTAGACCCCTTTGACGGGGCGCTCTGGACCGGGGCAAAGGATGCGATCGTCAAGATCGCCTTCGACGGTGCGGAACGGTTCAGGATCGAATCCAGCGGCCATGTTCAGGATCTCTCGGTCGATCCCTCCGATGGTTCGGCCTGGGTCGGACTCAAGCGGACGGCCATCAAATACAGCCCGGAGGGGACGCCCCTCCTATTCTTTCATCTTGAATCGGGCGACAAGGTCCAGGCCCTCAGCGCGGATCCGCTTTCCCAATCGCTCTGGATCGGAACGAAAAAGAAACTGATAAAAATAAACGAACAGGGTTTCCGGGCATTCGAAGACAAGGGCCGCTCCGACATCCAGGATATCGCTGTCGATCTCTTCGATCCCTCCCTTTGGGGGGTCGGAAAAAAGAGGGTTTTTAAATACAACAGCGAAGGGATCCTGCGTTTCGATCTCGATCCCTGCAAAGATCGTGAAGAAAACGAAGAAGATGACGATGATCACGATGACGGCGATGTCGATGACGAAGACGATCATGGCGATGCAGACACGACCTGCAAGGGGAATCTTATTACGCTTGCCGTCGATCCCTCGGACGGCTCGGCTTGGATCGCCTGGAAAAAGTCCTTACTCAAATTAATCCCATCCGGATTGCCGCTTTTCTGGCTGGACGGGTTCAAACAGATCCAGGCCATCGATATCGGCCTCCCCGAGATCGGCATCCAAATCACGGAACCCGCCGACGGCAGCTTAACGCAAGTGCCCTCGACCACGGTTAAAGGGACGATCAGCGATCCCTCTGCAAAAGTGTTCGTTAACGGCGTCGAAGCGACGGTGGAGGGACTTTCGTTTGAGGTTCCGAATATTGCCCTGCTGCCCGGGAACAATACACTGACCGCAAGCGTAACGAACCTAGCCGGCTTGAAGGCCAGTGACGCGATAGATGTCGTATTTCAACCGCCCCTTTCCGTCCGGATCACCTCCCCCATCGCCGGCGCCGATTTTTCGATTTCCCGTATCGATGTCTCGGGAACGGTCAACGACCCGAATGCCTCGGTCCGAGTAAACGGCATTGAGGCCATCGTTTCGGGAAACACTTTTCTCGCCAGCGACGTTCCCTTAAGCCTGGGCGCTAATACCCTCCTTGCCGATGCCCGAGATCAAAACGGATTCGAAGCCTCCGATACCGTCCAAGTCGATTACCGATGGCTTGAACTTTCGATCACGACGCCGCTTTCCGGAACGCGTTTTACCACATCGCCGATCGACGTCGAAGGGCTCGTCAGCGATCCGCAGGCCATCATCGATGTGAACGGCGTCGAAGCCGTCGTGACGCCGGACGGCCGTTTTCGCGCAGCGGGTGTGGATCTCCAGGAAGGCTTCAATGCCATCGTCGCGCGGGGCTTCAACCGATTCGGTCAGAGCGACAGTGATACCGTGGTGGTGAGCTATGTCCCGACGCCGCTGCCGCTCACCATCAGTTTTTTGACCCCCTTCGACGGATCGACCTTGGATGTGCCGCGTTTTCAGGTCCGGGGCCTGGTGAGCGATCCGGAGGCCTTCGTCATTGTAGACGACGTCCCGGCAACAGTAGATGAAGATGGCGTCTTCGAGGCCACGATCTTTGCCTGCGAACCGGCCGGGCCCCTGCCGACGGCCCTGCCGGAGGAGGAACCCGGCGGACCGCCCGGCGGCATTCCGGGGGAATGCACGATTACGGTCACGGCCCATTCGCGGGATGGGCGATCGGCCAGTACGATCATCCGCTATACTTTTGTGCCCTCCGACGATCCCTTGACGGTCGTGATCACCGAACCCCGGGACCGTCAACGGTTTACCCAGGCGCCGATCACCGTTCAAGGAACGGTCCACGACAGCCTCTCCGGCTTTACGCCGACCGTCGTCAAGGTCAATGGGGTGGTGGCCACCGTCGTGGGAGAGACCTTCAGCGCCCTGATCCCTTTGGCGGACGGCTTCAATGACATTACCGTCCATGCCGAGAACTTGGTCGGCATCGACGCCTATCATGGGACGGTCGTACTTTACGAGCCCGCGACGAAACCTTTAACGCTGCAGGTGACTTCACCCGTCGAACCTTTTCTCGTCAATCATAACCCTATTTCCGTCACGGGCATCGTGAGCGACAGCGCCGCCGTCGTGGAAGTCAGCGGCATTGCGGCAGAACAGAATTTCAGAAGCTTCAAAATCACTTCCGTTCCACTATCCCTCGGAGACAACACTCTTTTGGTCAAGGCCCTGCGCCCGAGTGGCGAAACAGTCACATCGACCCTAAAAGTGACCTACGACCCGAACGCGCCCTCTCCGCCGCCCCCGGTCTTGAATCCGTTTCCGGGGCTGATTGGGAGGGAGTCCGTGATCAATAGGGACCCCGATGATGGAATCGGGGTCTCCGTATTTGAAGTTTCAGGACTGACATTGCCTCACCACGTTGTCGAACTCTTCGTCAATGGTTCTTCTGTTTCATCATCGGTCAATGCTTTCATCCCGGCTTTAAAAGGAGATGAGAACGGATTCTTCAAAGGCACTCTGGTGCTCTTTCCGGAAGGCCCTTTTCATATCGCGGCCAGGGCGGTGGATCTTTCCGGAAACGTGAGCGTCCTTTCTCCCGTGACCGTGGTGGTGAAGGATACCATTCCACCCCATATCAAAGCTGAAATCCGGATGAATAATGCAGGTTTGGCGGCCCACTTGGTCGAGATTCACGGACGTACGGACCCGTTTGCAAGGGTTGAAATCGGAAGCGCGTTCCAACCCCATACGCATTTTCAACTGAAAGCGAATCAGCGGGGTAAATTTTCTGTCAAGACCCACCTTGTCCCAGGGAGTTATGGTCTTTCCATAACATCGACCGATCTGGCGGGAAATGTCGGCGTGAACCGGCAAACATTTCATGTGGTGCATACCGGGATCACGCCGTTTTTCGGTTCCTTGGTGGCCTTGCCGCCTCATATCGACCCGATTCCTTCTCCATTGAATGTGGACCGTGTTTCGGTGGAAGGCAGCGCCTATCGAGGAGCCAAAGTCGAACTTTACCGTAATAACCGACTGATCGATACCCGGAATGCCGGCGGGTCGGGACGCTTTCTCTTTCCGGATATCTCCCTCCTTTCCGGCGCGAACAGCTTCAAGGTCCGGCAAAAAGCCTACAGTGCCTGTTGCCGAGAAGGGGGAACCACCGTTTTCATTGAACCTTCGGAATCGAGCGAAGTGATTGTGGAGCGCGTTACCGGAACACCGGCCAGGCCTGTGATTGATATTGCCTTTCCGATCGACGGATCCGTAACGGACGGACTTTTTCTTCCCCTTCGAGGGACCGTGAGCGACCCCGCGGCCGAAATTCGGGTGATTCCGACCTACGCGCCCGGCGAGGGAAGGGCCCGAAATCTGGGGGGCACCTTTGTGAGTGAGCGTATGATCCCCCTGATCCGGGGCATAAACACCTTGTGGGTCGAAGCCATTTCAGCGGATGGTTCTCGGGGTGTGGATAAGATCACTGTTTTTTCCGAAAGGGATGCGGAGGTGCCCTCCGTTCAACTCACAAGCCCGACCGAAGGCGAGGAAACTTTTAACGCATTCCAATCGGCTTCTGGCACGGTTGATCCTTCCGTGCAGAAAGTCATTGTGAATGAAGCAGAGGCCGTGATTACCGGGACGAGCTTTACGTCC
>JBHHXH010000044.1:0-22780 GCA_046756925.1 Nitrospiria bacterium | reverse complement strand
GGCAATGATGTTGGCCCTCGGGGTTATTTTTTGGGTGGGTGGGGTTTTCGCGCCGATACCCGAAAGGGGCCGCTGATGATTTCCACGCGTTATGGTCCCGCCTTTATTTTGTTTGCAGGCATCGCTCTGATTCCGACGCTCATCCATACCTATGCCGGATTTACCATCGAAGACGGGTTTTTTTCAAGCGAAATCGACACCTCCTTGGCCGGTCTCGAATCGGAGCCGAGCACTCGGAACGCATCGTGGGTGGAAAAGACCTTTGAGAGCAGTGACTGGATTGAACGGCATTACGGAAAGGCAGAGCAAGACGTCCTTTTACTCTTCGTCGGCCGCTCTTATGACCCAAAGCGGCTATATCACCACCCGGAGCTGGCCTTGCTCGACGGAAGCAATCTGGAGGGGCTCGACACGATCCGGGTCGCCCAGATTCCGGAAATGCCCATCCATTTGCTAGAAGGGCGACAGGAGGGACGGCATCGCTTGGCCGCCTATGCCTTGCTGCAGGGAAACCAATTTATTGAGAACCCCTACCTTTTTCAACTCAAATCCGCCTTATTCTCATTATTTCGGCCCAGGGACGCGATGACGCTTTTCTTCGTTTACGATGCCCATTCGTCTTCCCATACGCCGATCCCGGAACATCGTGCGCTTCGACTGCTGATCGAAGCAGTGCAAAGCTTTATGACCCAGGACCCCAAGATATAAGGGTTAAACGGCAGAGAGAGGATGTAGGCTAACAAACAATGGGGACAATTTTCTCAGGAAACGACACGATCAGGACAGGTGGCCTCCAACTCGCTGTCGGTCCGATTAAGTTTTGGCGAAAGGAATGGTTGTCCCTCACGGCAATCGGGACCATTCTCGCCACCACTTTTGACCTTTTTCTTCTACAGCGGAAATATCATCTTTTTACTGCGGGCTTCCTGTCGGCCTCTCCGCTGAAAGAGCCTGGAGAAGTCGCTGGGTTTATTCTTGCTTCCCTTGTCGCAGACCTCGCAATTGTCGGTCCGATTGTTTTCATCTTATTGATTCCCTTTTCTCGCATGCGTTCGTATGGAAACGGTCTCCGCCTTATGATCCTAATCATGGCGCTCAGTCCAATCATCCTTACAAATTTCGTCGCCTACCGACTGGCGGCTTATCTGGGCGATGCTTTCGATTTGGGATTGATGTTTGAATTGGTCGGAAACAATCCATTGGAAATTTTTGCCGTGGGTTTTGGCCACCTTGGTCCACTCCTGATCACCTTTTTGGGAATCGCCGGGATCGTGTGTTTCTTTGCTTGGCGCGCCAAATACGGCTCTTCCAACCCACGTTACCTCGAAAACCCAAAGCCTGTGATGCGGAAGATCTTCAATGAATCGCTTGCCTTGTTTTTCATCGGCCTTGTCGCGATCTCCTTTGTGCGCATACAGAGTGACCGCTTTGACCATGGGCTGAGACGGAAACCAAGCGGGCGCCTATTCGGATTTCTCGTGGAGGCCGTCTCGGATCTTGACGGAGACGGTTTCGGTCTCATGCGCCGTCCACCGGATCCCGCACCCTTCGATTCCCGTATCTTTCCTTATGCGGTCGATATTCCCGGAAACGGTATCGACGAAAACGGCCTGGCGGGGGACCTACCGCTCGATGCGGCACAATATGAAGACTCGACAAGTCCCTTTCTGGCGTGGCAATATAAACCCGATGTCGTCTTTGTGATGCTCGAAAGTTTTCGCTGGGATGTGGTGGGTACGACCTATGGCGGCAAGGCGGTCACCCCGGTATTGGACGCACTCGCAAAAAAAGGGGTTCTCGCGCGCCATGCCTTTTCTCATAACGGCTATACAACGCAATCGCGATATCATCTTTTTTCGGGATCGCTCGTCGGTCGTGCTACCCAAACCAGCTTAATCGACGATTTTAAGGGAAACGGCTATGAGGTCGCCTTTTTTTCAGGCCAGGATGAATCATTCAGTGAAGAGAAAATGCCGATCGGTATTGAACGCGCCGATATCTTCTATGACGGACGTTCGGAGCCGCACAAACGCTATACACCTTTCTCGACCCAGGGGAGCCTGGGGCTTCCTTATTCCGTCGTCCTGGAACAGATCGCGTCATTTTTTGGGCATAGAAAATCCGATCGACCGCTCTTTTTGTACCTAAATCTGTACGACACTCATTTCCCATATTTTCACCGTGGCATCCTCCCCTTGATCAATGATGCTGTCTTAACCCAATCCGAGATTCGGCCTCAACATCGTCGTGACCTGCACTCAATGTATCTGAACACCGTCGCCAATATCGATCGGGCAATCGGTCTCCTACTCGATCAGGTGCGGCAAACCTTGAGCGACGAAGTTGCGGTCATTGTGATCGCCGATCACGGAGAGAGCCTCTTCGATGACGACTTTCTTGGGCATGGCTACATGATTAATGATGCGCAAACCAAGATCCCTTTAATCGTAAGCGGCATCCCAATCGTCATCGAAGAACCCTTTGGGCAGGCCGCGCTACGGGGCGCCATCAATACGGCCTTGACCGAGGGGCCAGGTTCGGATCGCAAACCGGTTTTGAAGACACACCCCGAGAAGCCGGTTTTTCAATACATCGGAACCGTTTCGGAGCCGAGGCAGATCGCAATCGCAGACTTGGAAGATCGAACGACATACGACTTTCGCTCCGGCCTCGTACGGATCGGAAACAAGCCATGGCGAAGGCCTGAAACCCTCGATGCTTCCGAATTCAGACGCTTTCGCCAACTTGTCCATTTATGGGAAAATCTATTGCTGGCAAAACAAAACGTGTAATAGCGACACAACCTAGAAGTCATAAGCAAATTCATGACGAGCCCGTGAACCTGTCATTGTAAAGACCTTGGCGATGTATAAAAAGAGAATGAGTGATTCAAACCTTGTCGAACCTGACTGGAAAAAAACCTGTCTGGAAAAAGTGATCGACGAATTGGCGGGATGTGTCGTCGCATGCAGCGGTGGAATTGATAGCATGCTGTTGGCGACGATTGCCCATCGGGTATTAAAGAACAAATGCCGGATTGTTCATTCGGTAAGCCCTGCCGTCCCGGTCGAGGCAACAGAGCGCGCTATCGATTTTTCAAAAAAGGAGGGTTGGTCGCTAGACATTATCGAGACGGATGAATTCTCCGACGAGGCCTACTTGAGTAACCCGGTCAACCGATGTTTTTATTGCAAAAGCCATCTTTATAAAGGATTGTCTTTGATTGCCAAAAAATTGTCCTCCGAGACGACGATCAACTATCCGCTTCTAAGCGGCACCAATGACGATGACCTTTCCGAATACCGTCCCGGTTTGTCGGCTGCGAGGGATTATCACGTAAGACATCCCTTTGTCGAGGCAGCCATGGGGAAGGCGGACATCCGCGCCTTGTGCCGATCTTTGGGGCTTTCTTTTGCCGATCTTCCATCCTCCCCCTGTTTGGCGAGTCGGCTCTACACCGGGACCCGCGTGACCGCAGAACGCCTCTCCACGGTCCATTTTGCCGAAGAAAGCCTTAAACGGACGACCGGCATCTCAGTTGTCCGATGCCGTCTCCAAAAGAACGACATGCGGGTTGAGATCCTTAGGCAAGATCGACACCGCATAACCGAGGACGTCATTGCAAAGCTCCGGGCTGAGCTTCAGCAGCATCATACAAATATTGCAGGTGTAGCACTCGATTCGAACGATTATATGCCGGGACGGTCTTTTAAGGTGGGCACGTAATATGTACCGATTCGACCATGGACGACAGGCCCGGATCGGTCTCAGCGAGGCTATCCTTTGCGAAGGGAAGCCCTACGACATCGTCAACCGGATGGTGCTAGAGCTGGCCTGCGAAGGTGCGCCCTTGCTCTTGACGCGTCTTGATTCCGATACTTTTCGCATGCTGGAGACCAAGGCAACCGGGCTTTTGAATTATGAACCCGAATCACGGACGGCCTTTTTAAATGGCATCTGTCCTCCCATTAAGACGGGTCGTGTGGCTGTGGTGGCGGCGGGGACCTCCGACCGGACCGTTGCCCTGGAGGTCTGTCGCACCCTCGAATATTTGGGGGTCGAAAGACTGCTGGTCGAGGATGTCGGCGTTGCGGCGATCTGGCGTATACAAGAGCGTATCGAGGAGATCAACCATTATGAGGTGGTCATCGTCGTCGCGGGCATGGACGGTGCTTTGGCTTCGGTGATGGGTGGCCTGACGCCGCGGCCATTGATCGCCGTCCCCACCTCTGTCGGCTACGGCGCAGCCGGTGGCGGAGAGGCGGCATTGCGAAGCATGTTGGCCAGCTGTGCACCCGGTGTGCCGGTGATGAACATTGACAACGGCTACGGCGCCGCCTGTGCCGCGTTCCGCATCATCCGAATGATCCGCCGTGACACAACTTAAGAAGAAGATCCTGACGGTGCGTACGCCTTCCGGTCTCAGCGGCGACATGCTGCTGTGCGGGCTGTTGCGTATGGCCGAGGTCGACGACCAATGGCTGAATACACTCATCGACCAGACGGGCATCCCCGAGCTGAATGGATCCATCACCATTAAAGCGGCAAGCGTCAACGGTATTTCAGGCTGGCGCGTCCAAACATCCTTTCCGCCGCAACCAGGGAAATGCCACTACGGCCTTATCAAAAAACGGATCGCCGAAAGCGCCCTGAGGCCCGTGGCCAAGGGTTGTGCCGAGGCGGCTTTTGCCCGCTTGGCGGAAGCGGAAGCGGCGGTGCACGCGATTCCGATTTCGGAAGTCACCTTTCATGAAGTCGGTGCGCTGGACAGCCTGCTGGACATCTGTCTCTCCGCCGCCTTGTTCGAAAACATTGCCCCGGCGCGTTTTGTCTGCAGTCCACTTCCTTTGTGCGACGGCATTATCGATTGCCGACACGGTTCTCTTTCGTCTCCCGCACCCGCAGTTTTAAATTTGCTGAAGGGTGTCCCGGTTTACGGCGTCGATTCCAACGGAGAGACCGTGACGCCCACGGCCGTAACGCTGTTGAAGGCCTTCGGCGCGGTCTTCGGCCCCTGGCCGGAGATGGTGATCGACGCAGTTGCCCATGTATACGGGGGCCGAGTGTTGCCCAATATACCCAACGGTGCAATCTTTGCCTTGGGGACAGCTCCTTTCAAATCATCCTCCACTGACGTCGAAAAGCAGGATTAAAAAAGTCCATGGGTGTGGTTGTTCGAGAAGCGGATCTTCATCGAGATCAAGCGGTTTTGATCAAAACATTGAACGAGAATCGCAGCCACACAACGGATACACATCGCTACCGTTGGCGCTACCTCGACAACCCTCATGGCCAGGCCAAGGCCTGGCTGGCAATTGACGACAAGAATGGAACGGTGGCCGGTTTTACCGTGGCGCATCCGCGTGTCATGTCCGTGGAAGGGAAAGCGGTGGTTTGTTGGAATTGCGGGGACTTTTCGATTCACAAAAAATACCGAACCCTCGGTGTGGCCGTTAAACTCCGATCTGCCGCCACCCAATGCATCAATCGTGGAGACCCTCCATTTCTTTATGCCCATCCGAACGATCGTATGACGCTCATCCATCTAAAGGTGGGTCACAAAACCCTCGGACAAATGGTACGCTACGCCAGACCTATCGGACTCGATCGCTTCCTGCCAAAACTGTTGCAAGGGACGCCGGTGTCTTCCGGATTGCGCCGGACCTATCATCGTGGGCTTTCGATGCTGAAAGGTGCGTCCCGCTTCCGTCTGCCGTTCGATTGTCGGGTGGTGGAAGGGTTTTGGGAGGACGCGCCTTATGAAGATCTTATGGCTATGGCCAAAAAGGAATGGAAGATCGTCGGCCGCCGTGACGGATCTTATTTGAAGTGGCGTTTTGGAGAGCAGCCTTCTCAAAAAATTTCCACACTGTTGCTATTCAAAAAGAACAAACTGGTCGCTTATGCCTTTTTTTCTTTGCAGGATCGCGTTATGCACGTACACGATCTTTTCTCGCTCCCGGAGGATAGGGTGTTCAATGGCCTTGTTGCCCATATCACGGAGGCAGCTTATGATTACAAGGCTGAGACAGTTTCGATCGTTTTATTGGAGTCGAATCCCTTGATTCCTTCGCTTCTAAGAAACGGCTATCTCTTGCGGCCGGAGCGCTCGAATGTTATGGTCCACGTTTTCCCCGGTTTTACGTCGGGGCATGTTATTGTGGATGAGGAGAACTGGTTTATGACAGTAGGAGATCGCGATGTCTGAGAACGCAGAAGAGATTCAAGAACGGATACGGCAATTTTTTATCGGCCACGCCTGGCTTCATAAAGACGAAGCCTTGGCCGCCTCGGATTCCCTCCTCGAAAAAGGGGTCATCGATTCGATGGCCATGGTCGAGCTGACCGGCTTTATTGGCAGCACCTATGGTTTCGAGATCCCAGACGAAGATCTAATGCCGGAGCACTTCGATTCGCTCTCGGCCATCGCCACCTATATCTTAGAGAAACAGGGTTCTTGAAAATGCAGGAGATCGCGCTCCGCTGGAAGGCTTGGCACGGCGAAGAAAACACGGTACTCACTTTTCCAGAGGGCTGGCATATTGAGGTGTGTCCCATGACCGGTGCACCGGCGCTGTCGGACGGTGAAATCAGGACGGCGCTGTCTTCCCCCATTGGAACGCCGCCCCTGTCCGACTTGGCCAAGGGTGCACAGCGGGCGGCCATTGCCGTCGACGATACCAGCCGCCCAACGCCCATTTCTCGCTTGCTTCCTCATGTGCTTTCCGAGTTGGCAGCATCCGGTATCGAAAAACAGCAGACCAAGATCATCGTCGCCCTGGGCTCGCATGCACCGCTGTCCGAGGAAGAGCTTGATTGGAAATTGGGCCCCCAAACTTTGCGCGACTATCCCGTGCTTCAGCACGATGCACAGAAAAATTTAAGTAAGATCTGCATTGATTTAGATGGCATTCCAGTCCGCATCAACCAAGATTTCATGGAAGCCGATCTAAAGATCACCATGGGGGGCATCACGCCGCATCCCTTTGCCGGCTACAGCGCCGGCGGCAAGATGGTGCTGCCCGGCTTGGCGAGTCTTGAAATCATCGAACGGACCCACAAGTTCGTCGCCATGGGTTTCCGGGGCGGCCTGGGCATCGTCGAAGGCAATCGCTTTCGAGAAGATGTCGAAAAGGTCGGACGACGATGCAAGCTCGATCTGATTGTGGACGTGGTTTTGAATCAACACCGGGAAATCGCCGGAGTGTTTGCAGGCGATTTTGTCACGGCCTTTCAAAAGGGAGTCGATTTTGCCAGAGAGGTCTACCGCACCGCCCTGCCCGAGGAAGTGGATGTGGCCCTGCTCAATGCCTATCCCAAGGATTCGGACTTGGTCCAAAGCGAAAACGCCTTCAACCTCCTGCGCTCGGCCCAGCGGCCTTTTATCAAAGAGACGGGCAAGGTCATCCTGATGACGGCGGCTACACACGCCGAAGGCGCGCACGGGCTCTTCTCTCCCGGCGGCCGGCTTTATCGCAGACCACTCCCGAAGCGATGGCTTAAGCAAAAAGAACTCATCGTTTTTTCGCCTGCGGTTTCCGAAGAAACAGTGCGGAAATTGGTTTGGGAAGGTTATCCTTTTTGCCGCCGCTGGGATGCGGTTATCCATCTTCTCAAAGAAAGCTATCCGGATGGATGCAGGCTTTCCGTTTTTCCTTCGAGTGCGATTCAGATGGGGGCTTCGGTATGACGCTTTCGGAAATGCTCAAAAAAACCGCGGATAAATTTCCGGAGCGCGAAGCCGTGGTTTGGAAAGGCGCGCGTTTGATCTATGCAGACCTTCTACAAGACGCTTCTTCTGTCGCGACGTTCTTGATCAAAGAGGGCTTGATGCCGGGGGAACGTGTGGCCTTGTTGATGGAGAATTCGCCGCAGTACACCATCTCCTATTTTGGGATCCTCATGGCCGGAGGCTGTGTGGTTGCGCTGAATCCCAATACCACGGTTTACGAATTGATACATCCAATTAAGGAATGCGAACCGAGGGTCATTATTTGCGGCGCAAAGGTGCTGCCTCTGTTGCAGGACTGTCTTGCACTGTTAAAGAAACCCAAGGCAATCGTGATTGACGGCAACCTCCCTCCGGAGATGGAAAGGACCGTGCCGGGCCTTGTTTCACTTTCCCAGCTTATCGAAGCGGCCGATGCCTTCGATGGAACCATGCGGTGCCAAACCGAGGACCTGGCGCAGATCATCTATACCTCCGGCACGACCGGCAAGGCCAAGGGCATCATGCTGACGCATCGCAACCTCGTGGCCAACACCCAATCCATCGCCCAGTACCTGGGACTGTGCGAGACGGACCGTGTCTTGGTGATTTTGCCTTTTTTCTATTCCTATGGAAATTCCCTCTTGCTAACGCACGTTGCCAGCGGCGGGGCTCTGGTCATCGCGGATCAATTCGTCTTTTTAAACAGCCTATTGTCTTTAATGAAACAAGAGCGGGTGACGGGTTTTTCCGGCGTGCCCGCCTCATATGCCATGCTGTTGCGGCAGTCTCTGTTCCCCAAAACCCATTTCGCGGCGCTACGTTATATGACCTGTGCCGGCGGGGCCCTGCCGACATCGCATATCTTGGAATTGCAATCAGCGCATCCTGGCGTGGACTTGGTTGTGATGTACGGTCAGACCGAGGCCTCGGCCCGGTTGTCCTATCTCGAACCCAAAGATCTCCCGCGGAAACTGGGGTCGATTGGAAAAGGCATCCCCGGGGTGACACTCAAGGTGATCGGGGAAAACGGCGAAGCCATCGCGCCGGGCGAGACTGGGGAGATCGTCGCGCGGGGAAAATGTATCATGCGCGGCTATTGGAAGCTTCCTAAGGAAACGGCTCAAGTCTTGAGGGACGGTTGGCTTCATACCGGCGACATGGCAACCGTCGATGAAGAGGCCTTCATCTTTATCAAGGGACGCCGGTCGGATATGATCAAGTGCGGGTCCTACCGTATTCACCCCATCGAGATCGAAGGCGCGCTGAACGCCCATCCGATCGTGGTCGAAAGCGCCGTTATCGGCATGGAAGACGAGATGCTGGGAGAATCCATTGTCGCCTTTGTGGTCCTAAAGAAAGAGGAGGCCTTGTCCGTTCCAGATCTGCTGCAAGCCGCCCGAAAGTTCTTGCCGACGCATAAACTTCCTAAAGCGGTCCGCTTTAGGAACGTGCTTCCAAAAACGGCCTCCGGGAAAATCCGCCGTGAGGCGCTGCGAAAGATACTTGCGAACTCGACTTTAAGTCAATATTCATGAACGATGAACTGTTTAGATTGCGATCCATTCCTAACAAGCCCTCCTTATATTACCTGGAAACTGTTCTTTTTATCCATGACTGAGAACATTGGACAGATTGAATAAAAAAAAGATCCATGTGCGTCTATTTTCCATGACGCACCAGATCTTTTCAGATAGGGTTGGTGGCAAGGCATATCGATCTATTTTTTGATGGGAAAGGCAGAGAATACTTTGAAGAAATACGGCGATAAACAATATACAGACGGAAAATGCTCCTCTCTAGAAATGTGTGCGGTGCTTAGTATCACCTTGATCGCCTTCGTATTGCGGGTTTGGAATATTGGCTACGATCTGCCAAGAGTGTACAGGGGTATTGAATATTTAGAGGTCATGCGGGCCTTGGAACTCGGGATGGGTCAATTTAATTTTAACCGGATTGCAAAGGGAGGTTTGTTTTATCTCTTATTTTTTGAATACGGTATTTTTTTTGTGATGCTCCGTCTCATGGACGTCGTAACATCCGCACAAGATTTTGCGATCTATTTCTTGAAGGATTTAACCCCATTCTGGATGATCGGCCGAATGACTTCCGTCATCATGGGCACGGTCAGTGTCGTTTTGGTCTATCTCCTCGGGAAAAAGGTGTTCGATTTTCGCGCAGGCATATTGGCTGCCCTTTTCTTCGCCTTGAATCCGATCCACATTGAGTTCTCACACTATATTTGTGTCGATATCCCGATGGTCATGATGTCGATTGCCTCATTTTATATGATGGCATTTGTTTACAGCACCGGCCTGAAGAAATATTATCTTGCGACAGGCCTTTGTATCGCTTTGGCAATGTTGAATAAATTCCCCGCGATTGTTTTGTTTGTACCGTTTGTCGTCGTCCATTATGCAAGGTTGCGCGTGGAAGGCGTGGGTCTTTCTCAAGGATTAAATCGTCGCATCGTCCTTGGCTTTCTCATTGCCGGAACAATCTACGTGGTGGGAGCGCCGGGTATATTGCTGAAACCGGGAAAATTGCTGGCAATGCTTGGCTTGGGTTCATCATCAAAAAAACTTGTGAATGTTTATTCGGGGCAAACACCCAATCTATGGTTCCATTATTCGGCTCAACTTTTCATGAACTTGGGACTCCCCCTATTTTCCTTAGTTATTATTGGACTGACCCGGTCAATTTCCATGGGTTCTTGGAACGAGAAATATTTATCAATCTTTTGTTTGGTGTTTTTTGTGGCACTTTCGATCAGCCACTTTAGAGAGTGGAGCGCCCATTATCTGATGCCCATTTTTCCCCCAGGGCTTTTAATCGCCTCGAAGGCGATGCTTGGCGTGAACAAAATCGGCATTCGAAAGAAATGGTTTGGGGAAATAGCCTTACTGATCATTGTGATTGCCGCGAGCATTCCACTCGCCAACGCAAGCGTCAATCAATCGCGCCAATTTAGTCAACCGAACACACGCGAATTGGCAAAAATTTGGATCGAGAAAAACATCCGCCCCGGATCCAAATTTTTTATGTACGGATTCCCGGGGTTAAGCTATTCCCGAACCGTACAACTGGATGACATGCCGGAAAACTTACAGCGCTTGGCCGATGAAGCGGACGCAGAGGGGAAAAAAGTGAAGGCAAGGTTCTTCAGAATTCAGGCATCCGAACAAAAAGGGAAGGCCTATGATCTTGTCACGGCACATACGAGACGAATTATGCTGGAGCCACCCGAAACCTATCGCAAACAAGGTATTCAATATGTTGTTCTGGATAAAGAATACTTTGATGATGAAGAAGATACGCAGTATACGAAAGAACTGAACGAAAGTCGGATGCAATTTCACAGGCAACTTCTCGGGGATCCACAGGTCAAGTTGGTCGCCCATTTCGACCCAAATGAGTTAAAGAGCCGCGGTCCTCATATAGAAATATTTAAATTGGATATAGATTAGCTTCAATGTCTAAAACAGCACTGTTCTGGCTGATCGCCTATACATCCGGATCGGTCTTGGCGTTATTCAATCCGGTCTATGGCATCTACACTTATTTCTTGGATTACTATGCCCATCCGCCACTTCGCTGGTGGGGAAAAGGACTTCCCCATTTGCGATGGTCTTTCATTGCCGCGATCATTACACTGGCCGCCTTTTTTTTACATCGCCGTAAACTTCCGCCGTTGACGCTTAAAAGCCATCCGCAAACAAGGTGGCTGATCTGCCTTTTTTTAACAGCGCTGGCGGTCAGTCCTTTTTCGGTCTGGCCGGAAAAGAACTGGGAGAGCCTTTTGGAATTAGGCAAGTTGATCGTTCTTTATTTTTTGATCATCAATACGGTTCGCACGCGAACGGATTTTCGTATATTGATATTGCTTCACATTCTAGGGGGTTTGTATTGGGGATACGATGCCTTTTCAAACCCCCATCGTGTTGCGGGCCGTTTAGTCAATATCGGAGGACCGGATACTCTGAACGACAATCAAACGGCTGCCCATCTCTTGATTCTCCTCCCGCTTGCGGGTGTCAACCTGATATCGGGAAAGTGGTGGGAGAAGGCCATCAGCATTCTCGCGATCCCCTTCCTCATAAATACCTTCATTTTATGCAATAGCCGTGGCGGTTTTCTTGCCTTGTTGGGTATGAGTGTCATGGCATTAATCATCGCAAAGGGAAAAGCGCGCTTCCATGCAGCGCTTGGGATTGTCGCTGGGGCGGCGATCTTTTTTTTCTTGGTCGATCCACAATTCATCAGTCGGCAGCTCAGCACCCTCGAATACGAAGCGGATACATCGGCGACAGGCCGGCTCGATTCCTGGATAGGCGCCTTGGAATTGATCCGGGATCATCCCCTCGGAACCGGAGGCGGCGGCTTCGATTACCTGAGCCCCATATATATTCCGGAGATTGTGGAGGCCCATAGAGAAAAAGGGTATCGCTATCGCACCGTGCACAATACATATCTGCTTGCGGGGTCCGAATGGGGCGTGCTGGGTCTCATCTTCTTTTTGAGTTTTATCGGCAGTACCTTCAAGGAACAAAACCGGATTCGAACGGCCTTAGCACTTGACAGGGAAGGTCGGCGGATGCAGTTGGAAAGTATTGCACTCATACTGGGCTATGTCGGCGTGTTAACGGCAGGAATTTTTATTAATCGCTCCTACGCTGAATCAATATACTGGCTGGCTGCATTTACTGCAATTTTAAGAAACCTCCATGCAGAACACTTTAAAAAAGTAAATAAGCGGACGGTTGTGTCGCCTGAAAATGATGGATTGACCCGCATGACATCGTCTTATGATGTTTCTTGAGTTTGATCTGAAATGCAAGGCTTAGGTTCAGCGGTTAAAAAAGGGGCGGCGTGGATCCTCACCGGAAGATTCCTTACCCTGATTATTAATTTCGGAGCGAATGTCGTGCTTGCACGGTTGCTGGAGCCGGAAGATTTCGGGGTTTTTGGAATTGCGCTCATTGTCAAAGGACTGGCCACCCGATTGGGAAATGTCGGTTTTGGTATGGCGCTGGTTCAAAAAAAGGAAATCGGGCCGGACCATATTTCATCGCTCTTTGTCATCAATCTATATATTTTTGGAGGAATGGCCGCCTTATTGATCTACGCATCGCCGCATATCGGTTCTTTCCTGGAAAGTCCCTTGGCGGGACGGGTATCCACCGTGATGGCTCTGGTTTTTCTCACGAGCCCGTTTTCATCCGTCGCCAATGCCATTCTACAACGTCGGATGGATTTTAAAGGGACGTCCATCGGAAATACGGTCGATCATTTTGTGAGTTCGGGTTCTGCTATTTTGCTGGCCCTGCAAGGTTATGGCGTTTGGAGTCTTGCTTGTGGTTACTTACTCGGATCAGCGAGCAATACGCTCATTTTATGTAAATACGCGAAGTGGATGCCGAGTTTGCGATTCAACGGGGAAGCCATGCGGGAGCTTTCCGGTTTTGGCTTCAAAGTATTTATAAAGGACTTACTGGTCTTTGGTTCGGATAAAGTCGATTACTTCATCATCGCAAAGCGATTGGGCGTTGCGCCACTCGGGTTTTATGAAAAGGCGTTTAACTTGATGGAACTCGCATCGAAGGAACTCAGTCAAAAGCTCAGCGTGATTCTTTTTCCGGCGTTTTCAAAATTACAGGATGACAACATCCGCCTTCGCGCCGCTTATTCTAAGGTGATCTTGATTTTGTCCTTGGTGTGCTTCCCGTTTTTCTTTGGTCTTTTTTTGGTTGCCCCATCTTTTGTCGGTTTCTTTTTTGGTGAAAAATGGCTGCCGACGGTCTTGCCACTGAAGATACTCTGTATCGCGGGTTTATTTCGGATCCATTTGCAAGTCACGAGCACGGCCGTCAATGCCACCGGCTTTGTTGGCAGCGAAATTCGAAAAAGAGCGGTTTCGTTGATACTGCTTTCTATTGGATGCTGGGTTGGGAGCGCCTGGGGCGCCTCGGGTGTGGCGCTGGCCGTCACAGTGGTCACAGGACTCCTGGCAGTTCAGATGGCCGCCTATTTTAAAAATCTTGTCGGCCTGCATCTTCGGGATTTGTTCGCTCCGCAATGGCAAGGGTTCTTGGCTTCTCTTGCGATGCTGGTCGCCGTGCTGGGCTACCAAGCATGGGTCAAATCGACGCTTAATCTCTATTCCCCAACGGTTTTGTTTTCTTCCGTATTCATTGGGGCGACAACCTATCTCTTGACGGTGTGGGTGATCCGCACCGATCAGGTGGTTTCCCTCTTTCGAGAATTCACGAACGACATGAAACCGCTGTTCCAAAAACCGGGACATTAAAAGCGGGCGAAGTTGAAAGGGATGGATCAGAAACGACGCGTATTCTATCTTTTAAACCGCCTCCGGATCGGGGGTTTGGAAAACGTTGCGCTGGAACTTGCGAATGCCCTCGACCCCGAGCGCTTCGCATGCACGATTGTCAGCTTTGCTCGGCCGGATCCGCTTCAGGAAAAAAGGCTGCAACCGCATGTTCGCCTGATTGCACTCGATAAAAAACAAGGGAACGATCTGTCCTTGTTCTATCGTCTCTACCGTCTTTTTCGGGACGCGCGGCCGCACATTATCCAGACCCATAATTGGGGGACATTGGTGGAGGGCGTAAGCGCTGGGAAATTGGCCCGTGTCCCAACCATCATTCATGCGGAACATGGTACAGTGGAAGAGAGAAAACGAAATGTTGTTATTCAGCGCTGGGTTTGGAAGCGCATCGACCAAGTCCTCGCCGTTTCTGAGGCCCATCGCGTTAAACTGGCTCAAGTGGTTGGATTCCCGATCAATCAGATTAAAATTATTGGCAACGGCATCGACTTGAATCGTTTTTCAGATCGAGGAGAGAAAGCGCGAATCCGGCGTCAACTCGGGCTCCCCACGGCCGGATGTTATATTGGCGCGGTCGGCGGGCTTCGACCCGTAAAAAACCATGCCCTGTTGCTCCGTGTTGTCGCGCAATTAATGGAGCGTTCGAAAAGCCTAAGATTGATTATTTCCGGCGACGGCCTCTTGGCGGAATCACTTCAATCCGAGGCCTTGTCTTTAGGGATACAAGAGAGAGCCCATTTTGTCGGTGCACGCGACGACATTCCCGATATTTTGAATGCATTGGACATCTTCGTTCTGCCTTCCAACAGCGAGGCAATGCCCCTTTCTTTATTGGAAGCCATGGCCTGCGGCCTGCCTGTCGTGGCTTCGGCCGTGGGTGGCATCCCCGAGATGGTGGATGATGGCGTCACCGGCATTCTCGTTCCACCGAATGCCGAGACGCCGCTTTTTGCCGCATTGGAAACACTGCTGACAAATGAGCAAGACAGGGCGACAATGGGCATCGCCGCAAGAAAGGCAGTCGAAAAGCGCTACGGTCGCGAGACCATGGTGAATGAATATATGGCGCTCTACGCTGGCCTTGCCGATGAAAAAGCCGCATGAAGGGGGATGAGACCAAAGAGGCGCGCAATATTGCCCGCCGCGCCGTCATGAAGGATATCCCATGGACCGAAGCCCCACCGGATTTGCAGGCGCGATTCAAGCGCATGATGAAGCGCCTTGAAACAAAGCGGCAGGGTGCCTTCGAAAAAGCACAGTCCTATGCCGTCCTGCCGCAACGTGCCTTGCTGCGTCCGGCCTCGGAGCTGATTCAATGCCAGGTTCGGATCGATCATGAAACCCACTCGGCCTACATTAAGTTTTATTATCCTGAAGGCATGCCGATCGATTCGCAAGACGGTATTTTGCTTCGGTTTCAAAGAGATGTCGGAATGACCCGGAAACTTCATGTGGGTTTGGACGGGATCGGGTCCTATGGGGTTCCGGAAGTGTTTGCGGCTTTCCCAGAAGAATTGGCTCTGATAATGAAAGAATGCCAAGGGGAAAGCGTACTGAATTTGGTGGTGCGGGAGGGGCAGGGTGTTCGCTCAAAGAAAAGCTTGGACCCACTCCGAAACCATTGCCGCCGGGCAGGGGCCTGGCTGAAAAAATTTCAAGAACTCACGCAAACAGACAAGCCTTACTTACCCGATATCGATGCCTTTGTCCAATATGTCGATGTCCGTTTGTCGCGCTTGGAAAAGCGGGAGGTCCTTTGCGATCGCGGTTTTCATGAAAAAATCAGAACGTATATACGAAAAACATTAAGTGACGAGAAGGACGAAAAAACACTTATTTGCGGTGTTCACGCCGATTTTGGTCTTGCGAATATGATTGCGTCCGAACATCGGTTGTGGGTCTTGGATTTTTCGATGTATCAGATGGGGCCACCCGTTCACGATTTAAGCTATTTTTCTTTTCGGTTGGATTGTTTGAAAGACAAACCCTTTATGACGCGATCGACCCTCGTGGCCTTACAAAATGCATTTTTCGAAGGATATGCCAAGGGCACGCTGCAAGATTCGCCCTTGTTTAGGGCCTATTCTTTGCGACATAAAATCAATCGTCTTGTCGATTTGTCGATTATGGAACATTTAAGTTGGATCAAAAAAACCTATCAGACCCAGCAACTTCGCAATTGCATCAAGGAAGTCAAACGAATCGTATCGCAAGGATAAGAAAAAGGGCATGCTGCGTTTCGAAAAAATAAAAAGCCTGTTCTTAAAACTGCGGAACCTTTCTGCCGATGAAGCCTTATTCCGAATGAAGGCGAAGGGCATCGATCTTCACGACCGTTATTTGATCGCCTCGGGACAATCCGTGCTTAAGGAACATCGCTTTCTCCAATATCTATCTAAATCTATTGAGGGTGAACAGGGTAACATCAAGGATGTTCTATTAAATAGCAAGCGTCAACAGGATGCGCCAAAATTTTTTATTACGGAAAAGGACAGGGACAAGGTTCGGAATTTTGTCTCCGAAAAATTTCCTGGATGGATGGAAAACACGTATCGTACCGCGGATAAAATATGTGTCGGAGAATTCCATCTCTTGGGAATCCAGTCAAAGTATGGGAGGCCGGTTCCTTGGCATACCGATCCGGAGACCGGGAAGACCTGGCCGAATGTGCCTTATTATCGGATACCGATATTTGCTGGCGCAGAGCAGTATGGCGATGTGAAATATGTTTGGGAGCTGAACCGGCACCAATTCTTGCCGAACCTGGGAAAGGCCTATTGGTTGACCGGGGACGAACGCTATGCGGCGCATTGCCTCGAACTCATTGCGGAATGGATTCAGGCGAATCCCTATTTAATGGGCGTCAACTGGGCGAGTGCGCTGGAGGTGGCCGTGAGAGCCTTGTCTTGGTTATGGGCTTATTTCTTCTGTCTACATTCCAAAGCCATGCATCCTGGCCGCCATTTCAATATTCTACGTGCATTGTACCAGCATGGTCATTTTCTAGAACGGCATCTCTCTTTTTATTTTAGCCCCTACAATCATTTGATTGGCGAGGCCTCGGCGCTCTTTTGTCTTGGGACGCTGTTTCCGGAATATGCTTGTGCGGCGCGATGGAAAGAAAAGGGATGGGCCATCCTCCATGAAACGGTTGATCAACAGTTCTATCCCGATGGCGGAACGGTTGAACAAGCCGCTTCCTACCATTATTTTACGCTCGGATTTTATCTGTATGCCCTGCTCCTTAAAAAAAAAAACGGAGAACGGGTCAGCGATCGAGTGTGGAAGCGGATAGAAAAAGCGCTCGATTTTTCTCTGTATATGATCCTACCGGATGGGTCTGCGCCGATGCTCGGGGACAACGACGATGCGCAAGCCTACATCCTGAGCGAGATCAGGCCTTGGGATTTCAGGGCGTTTCTGTCTATTGGTGCGGCCCTGTATGACCGCCCCGATTTTAAACGGCAATCCTTCGCATATTCCGAATCCGCATTTTGGTTTCTAGGCGCGGTCGGATGGGAAGCCTATGAACAGATCGCTTCAGAGGCGCCTGAAAAAACCTCAGTCGCGATGAAGGACAGCGGCTACTATGTAATGCGCACGGGCTGGGACAAAACAAGCCATTACCTCTGTTTCGATTGCGGACCCTTGGCAGATGGGGTTTTTCACGACCAAACCGTTTCGGCAGCGCACGGCCATGCCGACGCGCTTTCTCTCGTGGTTGCAGTCTATGGAAAACCGATCCTCATCGATCCGGGATTCTATACTTATAACGGCGATCTGGCCTGGCATCGTTATTTTAGAGAGACGGCGGCGCACAACACCGTGGTCGTCGATAACTTGGCCCAAGCAGAATATCGGGGACGATTGAAGTGGTCGCATGCCCCCGATTCAACACTGCACTATTGGGCCGGTTCCGAAAATTTCGATTATGCAGAAGGATCTCACAATGGTTATGATCGGCTTCCAGAAAAAGTCATTCATCGCCGGAGGTTGGTCTTTTTAAAACCGAATTACTGGCTCGTCAGAGATGAACTGACTGGCGTTGGCGCGCATCAAGTCGATCGATATTTTCATTTGGCGCCTTCGGACATTGTCAGCGATAAGCGAAGGTTGTCCGTGAAGACAATGTCCGACACACATGCCAATATGCTAATCCAGTCTGTCGAAGAAAATGAGGTCTCTCTTGAAATTATAGACAAAGGTAAAGATGCGGATTGTGGATGGTTCGCACCGGCCTATGGCAAAAAGACGCGCGGACCAGTGGCCCGATATCGGATGCGCGGCGCGCTTCCGTTGACTTCGCACACCTTGCTTGTTCCCTTTGAAGAAGAGACGCCAGAAATAGAGGTTTGGCCCTTGGCGATCGCGTCCATGAGCGGAACCGACCCTTCCAATGCCTTTATCGTCCGTGTTGGGAACAGAAGAGACCTGATCTTTTTTTCGGCCACGGGAAAAAAGGCGGCGTTTTATAATGGATGGGAATGCGATGTCCATACGCTGTGGGCCGCTTTGGACGAAAATGATCGCGTAACGTCTTTTTCAATGATTGATGGTGCTTTCCTGAATATTGAAGGCAAA
The DNA here is from genome assembly GCA_046756925.1 of Nitrospiria bacterium. Taxonomy (GTDB): domain Bacteria; phylum Nitrospirota; class Nitrospiria; order SBBL01; family JAADHI01; genus JAJDBU01. The sequence continues at coordinate 4,145 of JBHHXH010000044.1, read as the reverse complement.
GCCTATATTCAGATGGATAAAAAAATCGAATATTCGTCTTTAAGTTTTCAAGATGAACGTCCTACGATTGAATTGTCCGAATCTGTCGAAGTGATGACGTCTTTTAAAGACCCTAGAATCGTTATACGGCTCAATGGCAATACGAGAAAGAAAATAGATGGCAAGTGACAGAAAGATAAAAGTGCTTGAGATCAGCTCCTATCCTCCGCCGCGTGCCGGCTGGGGTGTGCGCGTGCAATTTGTAAAAAAGGCCTTAGAGGCCCAAGGTCACGAATGCAAGGTTTTGAATATTGGCAAGAGCCGGAAAATGAAGAGCACAGAATTTGTCGGCGCGGCAAGCGGCTGGGACTATACGAAAAAGGTTTTCGGTTTTTGCCGGAGCGGGTACTTGATTCACATGCACATGAACGGGCAATCGCCGAAAGGTTTGGTGCTTGCGTTGATTGCCGCAGTGGCCGGGATGTTGCTCGGAAGGCGATGTCTTTTGACCTTTCACGCGGGCGCCGACCAAAAGTTTTTCCCAAGAGAAAAAAACGGGTTGATCGCCCCGGTGTTCTCCATGCTTTTTCGGATGGCACAACGGATTATTTGCAACGATGGTGTTGTGAAGAGCAAGATCGTGGACTACGGCATCGGCGAAACGAAGGTGCACGATATCCCCGCGTTTAGCCGTCAATATTTAGAGGTCCGATCGGAAACTTTGCCGCCCGGCCTGGATGCATTTTTTGAAAAACACGATCCGATACTGGCCAGTTATCTCTTATTGCGACCGACTTTCAACATCGACACCTTATTTCATGCGATCAAAGAACTTACAAGCACGTTCCCAAACTTGGGGCTTGTGGTAATGGGTTCGAACACAACCTCGGACGATATGGATCCTTCGGACGTGAAACGTCTTGAGGCACGGCTCCAGTTGGAATCGCATATTTTTTGGGCCGGCGATCTCCCGCATGATCAGTTTATCACCATTCTTTCGAAGACAAAGATGTATGTGCGGACCTATATTTATGACGGGGTTTCCTCCTCTGTCCTAGAAGCCCTGGCTTTGAAGGTGCCGGTGGTGGCTTGTGAAAATCCCCATCGTCCACCTGGCGTTCTACAATTTAAAAATGGAGATTTGAAAGATTTAACAGAGAAAATACGCAGTGCGCTTGAACATTATGAAACGTTTCAAGCCGAAATAGTTGTGCCCCAAATCAAGGATACGGTGAAGGATGAGGTCGATCTCTTGATCGCAGCCTATGCATCTTGAACTAAAAAGTTCGTTTAATTTCGCCTGGAATTTTTTACGATGGCGCGTGTAGGCCAGGAGGCCTCAGGGGTTTAGGGAGGTATGGTCATGACAAAAGAAAAACCGATTCGGATCGGGTATCTTGCCGGGACCAGTTACTGCGGATCGACGATGATGGCGCTGCTCACCAACAGCCATCCTCAAATTTGCAGTGTCGGTGAAGCCTGTCTCAATCGGTCTTTGCAGCGGAAAGGTGGTCTCGACTATCCCTGTTCTTGCGGTAAAACCCTATCGGATTGCGAGTTTTGGAATCATATATTCCATGCGGTTCAAGAAAAAGGCTTTGAACTCAGCGCGGAAAAATGGACCTACGATTATCGGTATAAGAACCCCGTCCTTCATAAAATCCTGACCTTGTATCCCTCCAGTCTATTTTATCGCGCTTTTCAGCAGATTGCGGGAGCGATCTTCCCCGGCCACGGAAAACGGATTGCGCATATACAACGCGTGAATGTGGCCTTTGTCCGTTCGGTATTGGATTTGACGAAGACAGACGTTTTCTTCGATACCTCGAAGGCGCTGATGCGGCTCTCCTTCTTACTTGAAAACCCGGCATTCGATGTGAGGGTTGTTCGGATTATTAGGGATGTCAGGGCATTCGCAAATTCGAGCGTGAAGCGGGGAGAGACCTTAAGTATAGCTGCCGAACATTGGAAGAACTACCAACAAACCGTTTATCATTTGACCGCTTCGGTGTCCCCCGATAAGGTGATGATCCTCCGTTACGAAGATTTGTGCGGAAATCCCAGTCATGCCTTGCAAGCGGTTTACCGTTTTTTAGGGCTGGATGCCTACGAACCGCCGGATGCAATCGATTGGAGCAGTCAACACATTATTGGAAACAGTATCCGTCTACGGGATCAGTTAAAGGTCCGGCTGGATGAAAGTTGGCGAACGAAATTGAGTGACGCAGATCTCAACACCGTTCTGGCGATTGCCGGTGAAATCAACAGGGACTTGGGCTATACCGAATAAGAGGGATCCGACACCATGCGGCCAAAGAACGGAGGAATGACGTTTGCGAAGGAACGATGAAGATCTTATATCACCATAGAACACTGGGAGACGGGGCGGAAGGAATCCACGTTGCCGAAATCGTCAATGCCTTCCGATCGCTCGGCCATGACGTCAGAGTCGTCTCTCTGATTGGCGAGAAAACAAACGTCCGGTCCGCTTCGCAAAGCCGATGGTCATTTATCAAAAAACTGATGCCGGGATTTATATTCGAGTTCGGTGAAATGGCTTACAATATCCAAGGTTTTCTTACCCTTTCTCGGGCGGTCAATCAGTTCAAGCCCGATTTTATCTACGATCGCTATGTCAGTTACAATTATTCCGCAGTCGCGGTGGGGCGTCTTTACAAGCTGCCGACGATCCTCGAAGTGAACTCGCCTTATTCCTACCAAAAGCAGACCTTCGATGAAAAGTTGTATTTCAATCGGTTGTCACGTTTTTTTGAAAGAAAGATTTGCGAGGATGCAACATGGGTCATTGTTGTATCAAGTCCTCTAAAATCATTTCTGACTTCTATCGGGGTAACGGAAGACAAGATTGTTGTCATGCCAAATGGCGCGAATACCGCCCTTTTTAATCCGTCTATCAACGGATTAGATATTCGCCGACAATACGGTTTGAACGGGAAAGTGGTTATTGGTTTCACTGGGATTCTCCGTCCATGGCATGGCCTGGATCTTTTAATAGAGGCATTTGGAAACCTTTTAAAAGAGTTTCCCAATCCACATCTGTTGATTGTCGGAGATGGGCCGATTCGTTCGGAGTTGGAACGAATGGTCACTCAAAAGGGGTTATCAAAGCATGTGACGATAACCGGCCGCCAGCCCCATGAAAAGATCAGGCGGTTTGTGGCTGCGATGGATATCGCTGTGAGTCCGAATACAACTTTTTACGCCTCTCCGATGAAAATACTCGAGTATATGGCCATGGAAAAAGTGGTTGTTGCACCCGACATGGAAAATATACGAGATATTCTTAGCCATGAAGAGACTGGGCTTCTTTTCCGACCGGGGGATGCAAGCGATCTTGAAAGGGTATTAAAAACAATCATACATGACACCATAAACCGAAGGTCATTAGGGAAAAAAGCACGAAATGATATTGAAGCCAAAAGAACATGGATCCATAATGCCAAAGACATTGAAAAACTGATAGAAGCGTCCAAAAATTTGATCCATGACTAGGTTCATTCGACATACAGAGCCGAAAAATTAATGAGATGGGATCAAAGACATACTTTTAATGAAAAGAACAATCTCGGTCGTAAAGGGAATCACCGACTGCTCGTCGAAGCGGAGATGTGGAAGAGGGAAAATTTGATCCCTTTTGATAGGAGGTCTAATTGAGTAAGAAAGATCTAGAAGAACAAAAAGAATTCTACTCAGAAGCTTATAAAAACCAACCAGAAGGTCGCAAATTTAATGATTTATTGTTCGGCATAAAAGAATACTACATGAGTGTTTTAATGCCAGTGACCAATAGGCGAATGTTATGCTTGGGAAGCGGCTATGGCTCCAAATGCCGTTTTTTTTCAAAACAAGGTGCAATCGTTTTTGCGACTGATGTTGTCATTGAACCACTAAAAAAGATGCGAAGCAGGGCTCAAAACGATGGATTGAATACCGGTTCTCTTTTTTTTATTGTCGCTGATGCCCATTGCTTGCCCTTTAAAACCGAGCGATTCGATATCGTATACGGCATGGGTGTCTTGCACCATTTGGATAATGATGGGGCATCGAAAGAAATCTACCGGGTGATGAAAAATCAAGGCAAAGGACTTTTTAAAGAACCCTTTGGTTTAAACCCTATTATCGGTCTTTATCGCTTGGTGACTCCA
>JBHHXH010000043.1:0-23180 GCA_046756925.1 Nitrospiria bacterium | reverse complement strand
GAGCACCGGTATCATTTTCAGCAATTATGATGTCTTCTCGCCCCTCGCGCTCAACTCGACGGGAACGGTTTCCGTCACCTGTCCCGGACCGGGGAGAACGCGGGTCACCATTACGATCGGGCCCAGCCCGAATTCAGGCGGCTTCATTCCAAGACAGATGAAGCATAGCATCCTTCCCGATTTCCTCTCTTACAACCTTTACACCAACGCGGCAGGCACTCGGGTCTGGGGCGACGGCACCAGCGGAACCCGGGTGGTCAGGCGGCGGGTCCGGGCCAGTCGGAGAAGACCCAGACCCCGGATCGTCACCGTTTTCGGCATCGTTCCCCCCATGCAAAACGTTGCGGCCGGAAGCTATAGTGATATACTTACGGTAACCGTCACGCCGTAGCGCCAATTCTTCTTTCCAGATTTCAATTTTTGCGTTATGCGGCAAACCCGTTATGCAGCAAACCTATTGAACAATGCTGAATATTCTTCTCGCCGTTCAAGATCCTCATCTATTTGTCCGGTCCCTCAAGGGGCACCATGTCGATCTCTGCGAGGACCCGACTACCCTCCAGGCCTTAACCACAAAAAACAGCTACCATATTGTGTTGCTGGAAGACGCCTTCGATACAATCACGGCAGTCAAATCGATCGATCCGAGGATGGAAGTCCTCTACCTCGGCCGCCCCGAAGAAGCGGCGCTCGGCGCGATTCAACAGGGGGCCGCCGCCTTCTTTCGTCATCCGGTTTCCGAACAAGGATTGCAGCAGGCCGTCGAGAAGATCGCGCACAACGTCTCGGTTCGCAAAGAAACCGCCCGCCTCGAATCACAGCTGGCCGATAAGTACACCGTTCACGGGATCACCTCCAGAAACCCCGCGATGCTCGACATCTTCTCGTTTTTGAGGCACATCGCTCCCTACTACCGAATGGTTCTGATCACGGGAGAAACCGGCACGGGCAAGGAGGTGATCGCCAAGGCGCTGCATGCTTCCAGCCCGGCGGCAGAAAGACCTTTTGTAACGGCCAATTGCGGAGGATGGGTGGAAAGTTTGATCGAATCGGAGTTGTTCGGCCATACAAAAGGGGCCTTCACCGGGGCCGACCGGGACAAGGCCGGCTTATTCGAAACGGCCGGAGATGGCGCCTTGTTCTTGGACGAAATCGGAGAGCTGCCCCTCTCCTTTCAAGCCCATCTCCTACGGGTTCTTCAAAATGGAGAGTACCGGAAACTCGGGAGCCAAACCGTGGCAAAGGCCCGATGCCGGATCATTGCGGCAACCCATCGCCCGCTCGAAGACGAAGTCAAGGCCGGGCACTTCCGGGAAGACTTGTATTTCAGAATCACCCCCTTGGTCATCAAGGTGCCTCCACTCCGGGACCGCATGGACGATTTGCTGCTCTTGGCCAGGGTCATCCTCAACCGCTTTAACCAACGGACCGGAAAGAGGGTCAACGGCATCTCCCGCCCCGCCCAAACCGCCTTAATGGCCTATGACTGGCCCGGCAATATCCGAGAACTCGAAAACACCATCGAACGGGCGGCGATGCTGACCACCGAATCCTTTATCCGGGCCGAGGATTTTCCAAAACATTTGACGGCACACCCCGAAACCGAAGCGCCACCGCCCTTGTCCCTGGCCGATGCAGAAAAAAACCATATCAAGCATATCCTCGATCTCAAGCAAGGCAACCGCACCCATGCGTCGGCGGTTTTAGGCATCAGTCGGCGGGCCTTGATCCGAAAAATCGAGAAATACGGTCTTTAATCCCTTATCTTTACCGGTCTTCATCTATTTTTTATAGAGCTGTCACCCGAACACCACCGACGCGGCGGGATCAATGCACGGCTTGACCCGTGATGGAAACCTCCAGACCATGCGGATTCGTCCGGATAAGTAATTTCCTGTATGTATTCCATACGAAATGATGTAGAATCGGCCGTAAGAATGAGCAAGACTTTTCTTAAGAGGGATCGAAACCCTATAAACACCATCCTTGATCGGAGGGGGGTTCTTTCATGGATTATGAAATATCGATTTCCGAAGACAAAAGCCATGTTTATGTTCGTGTGTACAAACCCATTACAAGAGCGCTTGCTTTTGAATTCAATCGAAAAATGGTCGTTCAAGCCCAGGAATACGGCATCGACAAATTTCTATTCGATGTCCGTGATGCCACCAATGTTGAATCGACGCTCAACAATTATTTGATTGCATACGAAGATGCCGAAAAGGTGGGATTTACCAGAAGCGAGAAATTCGCGGTGGTGCACAGTTTGAAAGACAAGTCTCACGATTTTATCATGACGGTGGCGAGGAACGCCGGTTACAACTTAAGGCTATTTACGCATCATCAAGACGCCCTTGAATGGCTGCACAGCTGACATCCAACTCAGCTCTCCCCTGCGAATGATTCCTTTCGCTTCGAAATCGGTCTTTTCCAAGAAACTATAAGCGCCCATAGAATCGCTCCATTACAAAGAAGACACCTGGAAATTGACCTTAGGAGGAATGGGCATCCTGATCCAGGGTGGCCCGTACCTTTCGCGTCAGTTCACGAGGGGTGTAAGGCTTCTGGAGAGTCGCATCCGGTTCCAGATTATTTCGTCCTTTCACATGACCGGAAAGGTCATGTCCGGTGGCAATAATCACCTTCAGTTCGGGGTCGAGCAAACGAAGCCGCCGAAGGACTTCCCATCCGGATTGGCGGGGCATGCTTAGGTCGAGCACTGCCAGGCGGATACGCGTACGTGCTTGTCTGAAGATCTCCAGCGCTTGCTCCCCGTCTTCGGCCGACAATACGCTGTAGCCGCGCATTTCCAAGGCCGTCTTCGCCATCTCTCGAATGAGTTCATCGTCATCGACAAATAAAATCGTCTCGGTACCGTGCGCCTCCGGTTTATCGGCAAGCGTCCGAGGCTTCGGCACAATAGGGTGTTCCGTACGAGGGAGATAGACCTCAAAGGTGGTCCCTTCGCCTTTTCTGCTTATCAGTCCGATCCAGCCCTTATGTTTTTTGACGATCCCGTAACTGGATGGTAAGCCGAGACCGGTGCCGCGCCCAATCTCCTTGGTCGTGAAAAAGGGTTCGAAAATGTGCTGTTGAACGGCTTCATCCATACCAGAGCCGTTATCGGAAACAGACAGGCAAACGTAATCGCCGACTTTTGCGCCGAGATGTGTTTTGCAAAAGGCTTTATCCAGATGCATATTTTTTAACGTGATCTGTATCAAGGCTTGGAAATCCGTACTCTCGGCCAGACGTTCTTCCAGGGCATCCCGCGCATTCACGCAAAGATTCATGGTGACCTGATGCATTTGATCCATATCTATTAGAACAGGCCACAGATTATCTGCCGGTTCAGTGGCAATCTCGATTCGACGGTCAATGGTTTGACGGAGCAGGTGGACGACTTCTTCTGCGATCGCGCTTAGGTCTTGGGATTGAAGATCCAAGGTATTTTGACGGCTGAAGGCAAGGAGTTCTTTTGTCAGCGCGGCTGCACGCTTCGCTGCCTTGTCGACCGGGAGGAGCGCCTCTTTTACTTCGGGTCGGTCCGCGCTCTGCTCCAAAGCGCTCTCCAGATGACCGATGATCGGCGTGAGCAGATTATTGAACTCGTGTGCGACGCCTCCAGCGAGGTGGCCGATGCCTTCGAGTTTTTGTGAATGACGCAGTTTTTCCTCCAACCGTTTACGTTCGGTAACGTCACGTGTAAACGTGCAACTGTACTCTTTTTCTTGAAATGCTATATAGTTCGCCGTTATTTCTACCGGAAAAACCCTGCCGTCCTTTGTACGATGATGGCTTTCAAGCTGTAAGGACTGGCGTTTTTTTAAATCCTCCCAGTGACCCGGCCAGACTTCCCGGGGGAAATCCGGATCGATATCATGAACGGTCATCGTAAGGAGTTCATCACGCGAATACCCAAGGGCCCGACAAGCCGCGTCATTCACATAAAAAAACCGCGCATCCGACTCCATGAAAAATGCGGGATCTGAAGCGTGATCTATAGAAAACTGCGTCAGCTCCAGTGCCTTTTCCACCCGCTTACGTTCCGTGATATCCTGTGCGACACAGACAAGGTCCCACAGGCGGTCTCCATCACTCTGCATGACCGAGGCTGAAAAAACGACAGGTATTGTGCAGCCCTCTTTTGTCAAATAGCTTGTCTCGCCGCTCCAGGCCGACTCTTTTTCAACGAGGCCCCGGATCGCATGAATGGGAACTTCCGGCAGGATCAAGCTGAGAGGCCTTTCAACCAGCGCGTTCGCATCATATCCCAGAGTCTGACACGTTGCAGTGTTGACTGTCTGAATGTTTAGCTTTGAGTCGACAACGATCAACATCTCGGCCATTGATGCGATGATTTGGTTGAAATAATCTTTGGAAATCGTTTTTTCTCTCAAATCGACCGCCAACTGGTTAATGGACGACCCCAATAGGCCTAATTCATCCTGACTCTTGATCTGAACCCGGGTATCGAATTTCCCTCCACCGATCGCGTTGGCCGCCCCTGCGATCTCTAGTATAGGTCGGGTAAAGCGCATTGATAAGAAAAAGGCCAGAAAGGCACCGATACATAGAAAGACGATCGTAATAAGGAGACTTGCTTGGGTGCTGTCACGAGCAATTTGAGTAACACCATCAAGAGAAAACACCAAATAAAGATATCCAACAAGGGTCCCGTCGGCCATAGAGATCGGCCCGCCAACCCGTAGCATTTCTTCATCTTTCAAAAATATCCAATCATCCGCGTTAAGCACTTGCCGGCTGAATGGATCGGTCAATGTCCGATCGCGCAGCGCGTTCTCCGCAGTGCCATCCGCCAGGACGACGCCTTGCACATCCATCACATAGCCCTTGCGGAGGTCTGGGTTCATATGGGTATTCTCTAATTTCAGGCGCAATGAAAGAACATCAAGATCGTAGAGATCATCGGCCAGGTTCGATGAAAGAAGGGTTGTGATATGCAAGGCTTCCTTCAAAAACCCCTTGAAGATCTTCTCTCGTCCGAGATAGACGGAATATAAAGAGATGCTCCCTCCCACGAGTAAGATAACACCCAATGTCCAGGCCAGGAGTTTGAGACGAAACGACAATTTCATTTCAATTCGAATTCCTGATCGAAAAAGTCCGGCGATTCTAATAAAGGGGCCAGGGATTGCTCCGGTATTTCATCGAATTTCGTTGTCTTCTCGAAGGCCTTCAGGACCCGCCTTCCCTCTTCCGACCGTTCCATGCCGAGCAATATATCCTTGATCCTTGCGACCAGTCGGGGCGGAAGGTCCGCGCGATAACTGACGATATGGCGAGGGATGGAAAATGTCTCATGCAGTCTCTTCAATTGACTCAGGCTTCCCTTGGCATCCTTTAAGTAATTTCGATGATCCAATGCCCCAGCCGATACCTTTCCCCTCAATACCCACACCACCGTATTTTCATCATCCCGACTAAAGACATACCCCACTTCATCCGGAGCGACCGGCTCAGAGGCATCCCTTTTCAATACCAGCTTGAATCCTTTCTGAATCAGGACCATTTTGGGGAGGAAATACCCGGACGTGGAAAAGGGGACTTCAAAGGCAAGCATCCTCCCTTTGAGTTGTTCTAAGCGACTGATGCCGCTGTCCTTCCTGACGAAGAACACCGTATGATATTCACTCATTCCCTTTTTCCACCGCCTCAGGAGGAGCTTGCTCCCCGAAAAGCGGCTCACCGCCAGCGATGGAAACGGACTGTCGATATAGAGATCGACCCTTCCCTTCCGTAAGAGGGCGGCCATCTGAGGAATCGAGTCTGCCACGACGACCCTGCCAGCGTCAATGCCATCCGATTCCAACTCCTTTGCAAGATAGCGGGCAATGGGCAAAAATTTTCTGATCTCGTTTGCCGGCTCATCGTGGATAGAACCAATGCGAATCGGTTTGGCCCAGGCCGGCGGCGTCAAGAAAAAGGAGAGGACTAAGGAAAAAACAGTCCATACACCTGCGATATGCTCGCGCTTCATTGTTTCCTCGCGTAAATTTAGCCCAATCTTGGCTCAAAACTTCATTTCAAGCTGGACCAGCAGTTCATTATTGTCGACATCCGGCCCGCCAGTCGTCTCATCATTGAAATAGTACTCCGTCTTGACCTTGAATCCCTTCACGATACTGGCGATGAACGCCAGCGTTGTGGTCTGACGGTCCCAGGTGCGTGAATCGGTCGGATTCCTTGCCAAATCAACATTATATTGCTCATAACGGATAAGGAATACAATGTTGATTAAGCGTTGGCGGGCCGGATGATATTGGTAGGAAGGCTGGACGTACCAGCCCTCTCGATCCATCGCTCCATCCTTGCCTTTGATATATTGACCAAAGAAGGCGAAATCCCCCAAGAGATAATCCAGATTGAGTCCATATCTCTGTTGATCCTTTCGGCGATCTCCCATAGGATAACTTGCGATACCCTGCAAGTAAGCAAGATCCGCATCACTCAGATCGGATCGATAATAAAAAGGGAGGAGATCAATTTGGTGTTCTTCTTTGAACGCGTGCTCGATTCCCACCCCGAAGCCGAGCTGCTTATTGGGGTTCACCTCCTCATTGTCGTCGTCATCGGTCGCGATCGGGAAGACCTCATCTTCCGAAATCCGGCGGTCTTTCAGCCGTCTCCCGTTGGTGACGGAGAATCGCCAATAGAACCCCTTCGCCTCTCCTCCCAAGAAAAGACCGAGGTCTTCATCCTGCCAGAAGGCATGGCCGACGATCGGGTAGGACTCCGTTTTTCGATCAGGCTTGATGAAGAGATCGTCCAAGCCAATTTTCAACCAGGAATGAAAGGGAAACCCGGGAATCTTCACCCAGGCTTCATCCAGCTTGATTTTTCCATTCGTTTTAAATTGGAGGTCGGCCTTAAAGAGAATGTCTGTCTCCAGATGAACACGCGGAGTGATGACGATCTTATCGATCGACATCCTCGGAACAGGGTTGGGTTCTTGCTCAATATCTTCTCCGTTCTTATCGACCAGCATTCTGCCGTCTGTCTCCGAATCAACATATTCCAGCTCTAATTCTCCGCCGACTTCGATTGCAAACCCTCGAAGTGAAATCGTTAATCCAGGATCGGCCGCAATTGTTTCCGGCGCTTTATCTAGGCAGAAGCAGATGAAAAAGGACAACAAGAAGCTAAACCAAGCTTTTCCCTTTTGACATAATTTCGATCGAAATACCATATAATGCGGCCCCTATAATGCGTGATTTCGAGGTATTTCGCGCCTCGGAATCACGCATTCGTTCATGCCGACAGGAAATTATTCCATTATTGTAACAAAGTTTATCCAGTACCCTTTGGTTGTCAAGACTTGCCCGGATTCGCTTGCTCCCTGTGCCTCATCGTTTTCTTTATCTGAAACTCGCTTGCCTTGTCGCAAACCGGTATCCTATGGCCATGAAATACTGCATCCGTGTCATCCGATGTAATTTTGTGTCGTCGGTCTTGCCCCATTTTGAACATCCGCTCAATGCGGTCCCGGGCTTGGAGGGAGTGCGTATTTCACCTTAGGAGGGAGGGTCGTCCCGATCGAGGATGTCTCGGACTTTTTTCACCAGGTCACGCGGCGTGTAGGGCTTCGGGAGCATTGCGACCGCTTCGAGGTCCTTCGGGTCTTTTGCCTGACCGGATATATCGTGGCCGCTTGAGAGAATGACCTTCAATGCGGGAGCCAGAGAACGCAGCCGTCGAAGCACTTCCCAGCCCGACTGTCGGGGCATGGTCAGATCGAGGATCACCAGCTGGATTTCGGCATGCTTTTCCCTAAAGATCTCCAGCGTCCGATCTCCCGATTCGGCCAATAAGACCTTGTATCCACGCATTTCCAAGGCCGTTTGCGCCATGCCTCGAATGAGTTCATCGTCATCAACAAACAAGATCGTCTCGCTGCCCCCTGTCTCCGCGTGATCGGCAAGCGGACGGGGCGTCTGCGCAAGGGGCTGTTCCGACCGGGGGAGGTAGATCTCGAAGGTGGCCCCTTGGCCTTTCGTGCTTTTCATGTCGATCCAGCCCTTGTGGTTTTTGACGATCCCGTAACTGGAGGCCAAACCCAGGCCGGTGCCGCGCCCAACTTCCTTGGTCGTGAAAAAAGGTTCGAAAAGGTGTTGTTGAGTCGCCTCATCGATGCCGGGGCCGTTATCGGACACCGAGAGGCACACGTAATCGCCGGCGCTCGCCCCGGGATGCCTTTGGCTGAAGGCTTCGTCCAGATGCAAATTCGCTATCTTGATCCGTATCGCAGGCTGCCCGTCGCGCCCTTCGTCCAGGCCTTCAAGCAGGGCATCCCGTGCATTGATGCAGAGATTCATGATGACTTGATGTATCTGATCCGCGTCGATTAAAACCGGCCGTAGGGATTCCTGAGATTCGATCGTCATCTCGATGCGGCGATTGATCGTTTGGCGCAAGAGGTGGACGGCTTCTTCTGCGATGGCGCTTAAGTCTTGGTTCTGAAGGTCCAAGGGATTTTGCCGGCTGAAGGCAAGGAGTTCTTTTGTCAACGCAGCCGCACGGCGTGCGGCTTTTTCGGCCGGGAGGAGCGTCTCTTTCATTTTGGGTCGGTCCGCGCTCTGCGCCAATGCACTCTCCAAATGGCCGATGATCGGCGTGAGCAGATTATTGAATTCGTGCGCGATCCCGCCGGCAAGCTGTCCGACGGACTTGAGTTTCTGGGTTTGCAAAAGCTGGTCTTCCAGTTGTTTCCGCTCGGTGATGTCGCGACAGATGACTAGGAAATATTTTTTCCCACTCAGGGTGATTTGACTGATGGTCACCTGAATGTCCCGGACACTGCCTTTTTTGGTCCGATGCCTCGATAAAAACGTATCGCTTCCATTGCACTTGAGATTCTTTATGCGACCATGGATCTTTTGTTCGGAGTCATGGGTCTCCAAGTCGTCCATCTTTAGACCTGCAAATTCCCCGCGCGTGTAACCGAGGTTCCGATGCGCTTTTTCGTTGAAGGCGACGATACGGCCGTTCTCAATATCAACAAGCAGGATGGAGTCGCTCGATTGCTCGAATATCGTACGGAATCGCGCCTCCGACTCCCGCAAGATTTCTTCCCCCCGCTTGCGTTCTGTGATGTCGTTGATGATGGAGATAAACCCGATGATCTCGCCCTTCGCATTGCGCTTGCCGCTCCAAAAAACCTCGATATCGATGATGCGGCCATCCTTCGTGACTTCTTTCGTACTATATGGGTTCGGAACCGGTTGTCCCGACGCCGCGGCAGCGATTGCAGACACAGTACGGTCCCGGTTTTCTTCCGTGATGAGATTGCGTACGTTCAGTCCGATCAGCGCGCCGTCCGGATAACCGAGCCTTTTGTGATCCGCCTTGTTTGCGAAAAGGATCTTGCCTTGCAAATCGATTTCCACGACCCCTTGTGGAATCGTTTCAAGCAACTGTTCGTACTGTTGGCTCATGACAGACAGCCGCTTCTCCACCTCCTGACGTTCAATCATTTCTCCGATCCGTTGTGCTGCGGTCGCCAGCCGTCTCTTGGCGTATTCATAAACAAAAGGAGGGACGGATCTGTATTTCCCGGCTGCCAGAGAAAGTTCTTTTGTATCGAGACCATAGCGTTTTGAAACCTTCTCTATTTCTGCCGGGTCTTTGGATGGATCGCCATATCCGAAGTTGATCGCGCCGACAATCTCTCCACTGGCATAGAGGGGAAGGGCATAAATACGGATGCCGCCCAGGCAGGGCAGGTCGACCGCTTGTTCGCGGTCCATAGACGCTTTAGAGGTCTTCCAACAGGATTCGTGGCAATGCCATTTTCCGGATTGCATGGCCGCTTTGTCATCATCCGTCTCGCAGTCCGCTCGAGACGTCTCATTCAGCAATCGGCACCAGTTGGATGAAGCCCGGCCGACCGCATAGTCGCCGTTTCTCTCTATGATTGCAGCGGAGGTATCCAAGAGATCGAGATAGTCATCCATCATCTTGTCGAGGGTTTCTTGACCCAATATAGCGACCAGTTTTCCCTCGACGTTGAGCTTTGGTAGATTTAAAAAAGGGTCCGATTCAGGGCGCTGCTCCGCATCGCGGCCCCATTCGGAGTTCTGCTTATTCTGATCCGGCATCGGTCTCTCCAACATCGTCCACACCGGATAAAAACACATCTAAAAAAAACATCCACATCTCCTTCGGTTGAACAGCCCCTTCGCCATACGATCATTCTTAGTATTGACGTGCCGAGCCCTTATCGTGTAGTCCCCATTTTTTGAAAGACAAAAAAAACAATCCGCGGCCATTGACATCGGGCCGAGGCCGGTGACATCGGGGCAATCGACCCCCTTTATTCGGCCCTTTGCCGGATACGCAACCAGCGGCGGACGGCAACGACAGACCATATGCCCTCGATGACCGCGAATGGCCAAGAATGTATTAGAACCGCATACAGAGAGGCAGCTGCACAGGCGGCTGCAAAACCCAGGATAAAAACAGGCCCACGCTCTTCCAGTGCATACATCAGGAGCATCGCGGACACTGCAGCGACTCCGAAAAGTTCAATGGCCATAGATCCGATGATAGATTAAATTTTTCCGAATTGTCTATCGATTTTCGATATAGATATTTAAGATCTATAGGAAAAGTCAAGCCTTCCGGTTAATATTAAGGTTGTTCATCTCGCATCATGCCGCATTGGGTATGCAATACTAAACCGGCAGGAAGATATAACCCTCTTTTTTTCGAACAAACCCTGTGTCATTTCCGCACACCCCGTCAAAACCGCACATCTCATATCGGCAAAATCATGCTAAAACCGCACACCTTTTTTTATATTCGAATTGAGTGAAATTTTTCTTGTAATAAATCAATCATTTATGATATTTGTATCGCGGCATTCCAATTGCTCTAGACCATGACATGATGTTCATGAAGATCGTCAATAAGACAGCGGCATTTGTAATCGGTTTGAGCCTGACCGCCTTTGCAAATCCTGTATTCGGCGCAGCTGAGAACAAGATTTCGGTTCAGGGCGAAGTAATGGCCCGGCTGTCCCAAACTTTTATTCAACAACAAACGATGTTGACCCTCACCCAAGCGGATATCGACCGGGGTTACATCGATATCCCGGCAAACACCATCCTGCAGGTCGACACCAACGTGCGAAGCGGATATTTTCTCCATATCGGCATGCGGCCGGTGGTGTTGCGAGGCTTGACGGTCTTGATCAACGGGCGCGCCGTCGAAGTTCCACCCGGGGGCGGTTTGGTGCACCAAGCCGGCTCGAAGTCGATGCGTGACACACTCCATATTGGATACCGGCTTTTTTTTACGACCGGCATCACCCCCGGCGCCTATGCCTGGCCCGTTTCGACCTCCGCCTCCCTTATCTAAAGCATTGCGGCTGAATAAAGCCATCTCATTCGCTCCCTCGATTGACCTCTTCGTGAGAGATTGTTTAAGCTTGCAAAAAATGAGAGCCGTGTCTTCATGCCGATTCCAGCACATATTCTAAAAGAAGCCCAAAGCCTTCGCAAGGAGATCGAACGCCACAACCATGCCTACCATGCCCTGGATGCACCGACGATTCCCGATGAAGACTACGACCGAATGTTCCGTGAACTGGTCGCCCTCGAAAAACAATATCCGGAACTGATCGACCCCAGCTCCCCGACCCAACGGGTCGGCGCCCCGCCCTTGAACGCCTTTGAAGAGGTGCGACACCGCACGCCGATGCTCTCCCTGAACAACGCCTTCGACGAACAAGCGGTCTCGGACTTTGACCGGCGGATGCGGGAAGGACTCGATCTCGAAACGGTAACCTACGCGGTCGAGCCGAAACTCGACGGCGTCGCGGTCAGCCTGGTCTACCAGGATGGGGTCCTCGCGATGGCGGCCACCCGCGGCGACGGCACGCGCGGTGAAAACATCACGGAAAACATTCGGACCGTGCGTGCCGTCCCCTTGGCCTTGTCCGGATTGCCGGTGCCGACATTCATCGAAGTCCGGGGCGAGGTCCATATGCGAAAGGCCGATTTCACCCGCCTCAACTTAGAACAACTCCAAAAGGAAGAAAAGGTGTATGTCAACGCACGGAATACCGCGGCCGGGAGTTTGAGACAGCTGGATTCGCGAATCACGGCCACCCGGTCGCTGACCTTTTTCGCCTATGCCGTGGGCATCATCGAAGGGATTGCGCCGCCAAAAACACACAAGGGAATGATCGATCTGCTGGAAGCATTTAAAGTACCGGTTTGTCCGGAGAGGGACTTGGTTCAGGGACTGGCGGGCCTGCTCAATTATTATCAACGGATGAGCGGTTTGCGCGCATCGCTCCCCTACGAGATCGACGGCGTCGTCTACAAGGTGAACGATCTCGAACAACAAAAAATCCTCGGATTCGTGTCCCGCGCACCCCGATTTGCCCTTGCCCACAAGTTTGCGGCCGAGGAAGCGCTGACGCAGGTGGAAGACATTGTCGTCCATGTCGGTCGAACCGGCGTCCTGACCCCGGCGGCGCGCCTGAAACCGGTGTTTGTCGGCGGGGTGACCGTCACCAACGCCACCCTCCATAACGAGGATGAGGTGCATCGCAAGGATGTCCGCGTCGGGGATACGGTCCGCGTCCGGCGGGCGGGAGATGTCATTCCGGAGGTCGTCGGCGTGAATCTGGAACAACGCCCGGTCGAAACGGCCGTCTTTGTGATGCCGCCGACCTGCCCAGTCTGCGGATCTCGGGTCGTCCGCATCGAAGGGGAATCGGCGGCGCGATGCACCAACGGCTTGTCCTGCGCGGCACAATTAAAAGGCGCTGTCTTCCACTTTGCAAGCCGACGCGCCATGAACATCGAGGGCTTGGGTGAAAAACTGATTGAACAATTGATCGAACGTCAACTACTCCGAAATGTGGCCGATCTCTATACCTTTAATCCGCCCACACTGGCCGGGCTCGACCGGATGGCCGAGAAGTCGTCCCAGAATATCATTGAGGCCATCGAAAAGAGCAAGAAGACGACCTTGCCGAGATTCATCTATGCCTTAGGGATACGGAATATCGGAGAGGCGACGGCGAAGGATCTGGCGCGCACCTTCGGGGACCTCGATGCCTTGATGTGGGCGGACGGAGCGGCCTTGGAAGCGGTTCCGGAGGTCGGCCCAATCGTGGCCCGGAGTCTGATCGATTTTTTTGACGAAGCCAATAACCGTGAGGTCATCCAGCGTTTAAGGGACGCGGGGGTTTCATGGAAAGCATTCACTCCGGAGAAGACCGCGCCCCTGCCCTTGTCCGGAGTAACCTTTGTGCTGACCGGCACCCTCCCCGATATGACACGCGAAGAAGCGAAAGCAACAATCGAAGCGGCCGGCGGCAAGGTGACAGCAAGTGTCTCAAAAAAAACCGATTATGTCGTCGCCGGCGCCGATCCCGGTAGTAAACTAGAAAAGGCCAAGGCCCTCGGGCTGAAGATCCTCAATGAAGAGGGTTTGATCACCCTCCTGGGTGAGGGAAAGGCAGGCATGGCCTAGGCTTGGACGATATCCCGTTCAGGATTCCTTCCCCATAAAATACAAGAACGTGTCGTGAAAAGTGTTTCGATCCGCGGTCTTCTTCAGGGCCGCCGGGCTCCCTTCGGAAACCACCTTCCCTTTTTTCAGGATCACCACACGGTGGCAGAGGCGATCGATATAGGTCATCAGATGGCTGGAAATTAAGATCGTCGTCCCCTCCGCGTGGCGTTTCAAGAGGATGTCGGACAGCGTTTCCATCGTCGCGACATCGAGACCGTTGAAGGGTTCATCCAAGATCAGAAGCGGAGGATGACCCAGCAAGGCGGCCGAAATGGCGATCTTTTTCTTCATTCCGAAGGAGAGGTCGTTCAGGAGCGCGTTTCGCTTTTCTTGTAATCCGAAGGTGTCCAGCCAAAAATCGATCTCTTCGGAGGCCCCTTGGATTTTCCTAATCTCCGCGACAAAGCTCAAAAATTCCTCCGGGGTCAGTTTCGGATAAATCAGCGGAGATTCCGGAAGGTAGCCGATCCGTTGTTTGACGGTTTCGGGCGATCGGCGCACGTCTTCTCCCCCCACAAGGATTTTGCCTTTTTCGGAATATAAGAGGCCGACAATCATTTTCATTAGGGTCGATTTTCCGGCACCGTTGTTCCCGATCACGCCCAGGATTTCGCCTTGCACCTGGAGATCGATGGGATGGAGCGCAAGGGTTTGTCCGTACTTTTTTGAGGCCTTCGATATCGTCAGCAACACTAGGACACGACCCCTTCACCTTCAAGACGGGTAATGGCCGAGCCCTTCAGGCTGGATAAAATGGGAAACAGCAAGAGAAAGAGCAGCGGATTGAAGACCGAAATAAAGAGGGTCGCCAAGGCGGACATCATAGCGGCGATAATATATTGCAGGACCGGGCGTTGATCCCCTTCGCAGATACTGCCGCCGACCAGGGAAGATACAGCAAATCCGACCAAGAGCAATTCGAACAATAGCACGACGGCCTCATTCATCGGCAACGGACGGGCGGCTATTTCAAGTCCCCAAACAACCCAAGGAAATGGCATCGAAAGAAAACGCGCATAAGTGAGTTTCCCTCGCCAGACTTGTCCGGCCGAAAGGGGCAGGACGCGATCCATTTCTCGATACGGCCGTTGAAGCGAAAAGAGGGGGGCCACGGTGGAGGCCATGATGAAAACGGCCGCTGCACAGATGGGCTCCGGCGCAAAAGATCCTCTGTTCGTCACGCCCAAGGCCACCATCGACGACAAGACCAGATTCCGCCAAATATGCGGGACGAAGTTCCTGGCCGTCAAAATCAGGTCTCTCTGGAACAAAACTTGGACCGCCTTCGGCGTCATCCGGCTGATTTTCCGAAACACATCGTATGCAGCACCGCTATTTTTATGCTGCTGACGCTGCATTAAGAACTGCTCGACCCGGCCGCCGTCACGATATCTCCAAATTTTAAAACCTCGATAATATCCAAGTGGGACAAAAATAAAGGTAAAGGCGTCCGCCCACCATCCAAATTGGGCAATCGGAACGATCCAGAGCAAAAACAGCAGGACCCCAAATGCACCGGCCAGTTCTTTTCGATCGGGTGATCGAAAATGTATCCACCCCAGGGTAAAGCCGATTTCAACCCCAGGGAAAAAACACCAGACTAAAAACGGCCAGCCGATCAGGTTCATTTTCCCAAAGAAGAGCACCAAGAAGGTCCCGAAGATAAAAAACGGAAGATCCCGGAGCAGCTGTTCCAAATAAAACACTTGGTAGCGAATGCGAAAGTCGATCGGGAGGAGATCGTCCACCCGGAGCGTTTGATCGGTCGGATAAAGACGCCTTGCCATCGGGAGGAAGTTGAAGAAGACCTTCAAAAAAAGAAACACGAAAGCCAAGCGTAAGATGGTCTCTTCGGAGAAATCCACCGGTTTGATTCGTCCGACATTCACCGCGAAATCGTCGAAAATCCTTCGACCGAGCAGCAGCACCACTCCGATCATCAGAGGCCCGAGGAGAAAATAAGTCGGCCAGTCTCCCGATAGTTCTCTCGCAATAGCCCGCCCCTTGGCTTTGAGGATGAGACCGAACATTGAGCGTTTCCTTTTTTTCTGCTTCCGCACCACTGTCCATTCACGAAGCGTGCTTCGCCGGTCCCGCAAACGATCAAAAAGTCGTCGGGATCTTCAATTCATGCTGAATTGGGCGGATGGCTTCCTAGACATGCTGGCTTTGAATGGCTCATGAGCCCCCCTTGACGTGACGGCCCAGCCTTAGAGAATCGATATACCGCTTTGTTACCGGGTCCGCCAACACCCAAGAGAAATCGACTTGGCATGTGGGGTTTGACCTTTATGTTATTCTTCATCCCTTCATGCACTCAAAAGGCATATTATTTCAATGCGATTCGGCTGTCAAGAAACGCCCAGCCACCCAAATCCGCCGCCGGACGCTTTCTTCAGCTCTGCTCACCCGTTTTATCTATAAATATACACGATCATTGACACGATGCCGCGGTCTGTCGAGAGCAGCCCCGTACGCCAAGCCGAATATGACCGTATTCTTGACGTTTCTTTTATATATTGATAAGTTAATTTAGGAATTGCTTTATAAATTTTTCTCTCCAACACAACGATGGCCGCATTATTGGGCCATCTATCCGAGAACAGGATGATCTGCCTTGTTTTCTTACGCGAGAAATCCGTTATCTCCGTTCCGTACAGGCTTTCAGTTCATTCAGAAGGCCTTTCTTTTTTTACCGAAGGACCCGAAACCCATGGGCTTTCGTTATCCTAAACGATACCCACGGCTCCGCTGTCATCAACCCAAACCCCTATTGAGGTCGTCATGGCTCTGAAAGGAGACCTTCGAGATTTTACGTCATTCGACATCCTGGAGCTCATTCACTTAAAACGAAAGACCGGCATTCTCTTTATGACCTCCACGGAAAATGGGATCGACGAAACCATCACCTTGGGATTCGATAAAGGCGGCTTGGTTATGGCGGAATCCACCACAAAACGCCTCGAAATACAACTCGGGAAGGTCCTGGTCATGACCGGTCGGCTCACGGAAGAACAGAGAGAGATCGGGCTTGCCCTTCAAAAAGAAACGCTGGAACACTTGGGCCGTATCCTTTGCCGGGAAAAATTCTGTACCGAGCAGGATATTTCCGATGCGGTTCATGTGCAGATGAAACGCCTGGTTTTTACGCTTCTCCATTGGGAAGAGGGCACCTATGTCTTCGAACTGCAAGACGCCTTGGAGTTTTTTTATGAGTTCGTCACGCCCTTAAAGATCACCCGACTACTTATGGAGGGGGCCGTCATCATGGACGAATGGCCCCGCATCGAACAAGTCATTCATTCGCTCGACATGGTCTTTCGTCATCGATCTATTTCGAAACGGATCGAATTGGTTACGGAAGACGATTCTTTCGATTTTGACGGGAAAGATTCATCCGGGAAGGCCGCAGACACGATTCAGGTCACCGCACACGAAGAGACGGTATTTCAATTGATTGATGGAAAACGGAGCATTCAGGAAGTGCTTGACCAAACCATTCTCTCGGAGTTTGCTTGTTGCAAGGCCTTTTTCGAATTGATTCAAAAAGGGCTGATCGAAATGGTCTCCGCGCCGCATCCGATCGAATCGGAACGTACCGGTGGCCTCAATACCCCAGCGTCGAAGACGGACAAGGTTAAAAGCGAGATTGAGCATGCGTCGAATCAAAAGAAGACAGGACGGTGGGGGGTCGCCCGTGCACTGATCCAAGGAAAACTGCCCACCGCCCTCGTACTGGGGATGACCCTTTCGGATAAAAAAGCAACGCTTCTACAGGGAAAAACCGACCCCGCCCTTTGGGGGAATTTGACTTTGCCCTTGCTCGACGAGATCGGGCCGTTGAGAAACGGCACACCCGTCGGCGCTTTCGAATATATCGAAAACAATATCGGTCTCGCGCTCTTTTGGCATCTCCCGCGAGATTACATGCTGGTCGTCAGCACCACACTCATCGGAAAAAACGCGCCTGCTTTGTTTAGAACCCATGTAGCGACGGTTGCACGAAGCATTATTCGGCGCGAACAATTTTATTAATGGATTATCGCGTGTTATTGAGGGTGCCTTGGAAGACATAGAAACGGCCTGCAAACAAGTTCTGGACCATGTCGCAGGATCCTTTGCCTGCGGGATAGTCGATATCGAGGAAAAACAGATGCGAGAGGTCCACCAACCCTTTCATTTCCCCCCCGAACAAAAAGCATTGGTTGCCCATGCCGTCTCCACCCTTTTTTCAAGCCCCTATCCCTCCATCCTCGCGCAAACCGTTCGAGAACAACTCGATATTTCATCCACAGGTCCATCCGAAGGAAAAGAGATCCAGATATCTTTAAAGGAAGCACTTTATTTCGGAAAATCGATCAAAAACGGCAAGGCGGCCGTCTTATTGGTCACGAATCATGAAGTCGATATCGTAACCGCTTGGACACAGTTAAAATCGATTATTCCGACGATCGAAGCCCTCATCTCTTAAGGCATCGTCATTCCTTCGGCCTTCACACCGGCAACGGCAAGGAGGAATAGGGTCGACCGTGCCGCTCGTCCCGGCCGTTTCCTTCATCATCTCCAAAGGTTTCACGGCCTTCCGCTCCTTGACCTCTTCCCCTCATTCTCCTTATAATAAATCCTTTTAGGCAGGAATATCGTATATGGTGCAAGCGCTATCCGTTCCATCTCTTTTTCAGCTGGGCTATTACTGGGAGGCCAAGATCTTTCTCACCTCCGTGAAACTCGATCTTTACACGCCCCTCGCGGAGGGTCCCATGACGGCAGATGCGCTCGCCGCGGCCGTGGAGGCCGATCCTTCCTGTCTCGAACGGATGTTGGACGCGCTTGTCTCCATCGGACTGCTTCAGCGTAACGCCGAGGGCTATGCCAATATCCCGCAATTGGCCGAGTTCCTCGTGAAAACAAGCCGATTTTACATGGGTGAGCTGATGCTGCTTCAAGACGCCGAATGGGACCACTGGGGAAAGTTGGAGAACATTATTCGAACGGGCCGCCCCGCAGTCAGCGGGAATATTTTCATGAATCGCCCCGAGATCGGTGCAACCGTCTTGAGCGTTCTCGATAGAATGGCGAAACGGGTCGCGCCGGGTTTGGCCGAGCGGATCGATTTCTCTCGATCTCAAAACTTTATCGATATCGGCGGTGGGGCCGCCACGTTTTCGATCGCCTTTTGCAAACGATATCCACATCTAAAAGCGGTCTTATTCGATTTACCGCAGACACTGCCTGTTGCAAGCGCCAATATTCGAAACGCAGGACTGGAAGAACGGATCTCTCTCGTGCCCGGCAATTTCAATCGGGATCCTTTGCCGGGCCGATTCGATACCGTCTTTCTGTCGGATATTCTTCACTATCAAACGGCGGAAGAAAATGCCGCCCTCATTCAAAAACTCTACCATGCGACCCAACCCGGCGGAAGCATCGTTGTGAAAGACATGCTCATCGACTCCGACGACAGTCGTCCGGGATGGAATGCTGTTTTTTCTATTCACATGATGGTGTACAGTGAAAAAGGGCGATGCTTTAAAGAAGACGCCGTGGCAACATGGTTGGAAAAGGCCGGATTTCAGGATATTACCAAAATAGAAAGAAATACGGTCATGTCGGCGACGCGGCCCCTTTAATGGTTGTCCGCCAAATACGGGTCGTTTCGAAACTTTATTTGAGGAGGCTAATATGAAGAAATTCTTAAACGCACCCGGTTTTCTCTCGCCTTATGGAACGTTTGGGGCTGATTTTTCTTCTGTAATGGCTTGGTTTTTTACCATACTTTTTATCTATGGATGGTATGTGGGGCGAAAACATCAAGGGCAGCGCCACCATCAGGTGACGTTGTACGGCATGGTGGCCATGTTGGGTTACTTCACGATCTACTACTTGGCCCGGGGACTCGGCGCCCTTTCCGCCGAGGGCAAAGAAGGCTTTGGCGGTCCGGACTGGGTCTACAATTCTATCTTTATCCCCATCTTGTTGGTTCATTTGATTGCCGTGTCCATCGGTTTGGTCTTGGCCGTCTACATGATTATTTTGGGTTATCGTTCCTCCGCGATGAAAAACCAGATCCGTTTTCTCAAAGCGGAAACGCTCAAGATAGCGCCGAAAACCTTTAAATACATCATGATCGGCTCCGCCGCGACATTCGGACTGTTGGCCTTGCTCCGGTCTCAAAGCTGGCAGCGATCCATCGTTTGGATTGCGGCTTTTGTCATCATTGCATCCGTTATGTTCCTAGAGCGAGGCATCGAACGGTGGATCCCCGACGGCGGCAAGCGACACCGCAAGATCGGAACCTTGACGATGGTCTTGTACGTGATCGCCTTGGTCACCAGTACCGCGACCTATGTCATGCTCTATTATATTTATCCAGTGGCCGAAACCGCCGCATAGGATACTCAGGACCCGGTTTTCCCTGCCCCCAAAGACGGGCATCGCATTTAGACCGGTTTCGAAGACGATGATCGAACGAAGAAAATCGACACGGCATAGCTTTCATTTGGGTGCCGCGGTGTTTCAGGACGGATCCCCTCTCATCCTCAGTCTCCTTCGTGCCAATATCGGCTTTGGGGGTATCGGCGGGTTTTCGCCAGAACGCCTGAGCGCTGGGAGTCCGGCGACCATCCGTTTTACTTTCCCCCAGCGCTCCGGAGCGGACAAACAAGAGGAAATCGCCGGAAATGTGATCTGGGCACATAAGGACGGCAACTTTAACGCCCAAGGCATCGCCTTCGTGGACTTATCGAAACAAACCCACCCGCTCCTTTTTTCGTATCTCCAATACAGCGCACAATACGAATAGATTTCGCGCTTCACCCCACTGTCCTGTGGCGGAAGCGTCTTGATCCTACCCAAAACATCTCAGCAAAAAATAACGGAGGGTCAGTGTAGAGATCGCGGTGCTCAGCGATCGTGACAAACAAGGCAGAGTGTTGCGGAAGGCACACGCAAGAAAGGCCGAATCTGCTCGCTGTGCGGATTGTGACAGCTATCGCATTCCATCTTGCCGCTGGTCGTTCGAACCAGTGTTGAAAGACTTTCGGGAGACGACACCCCCCCTTTTGGGAGATCCAAGTAGGACGATGTGTCGGAAGTGGGGAGTGTCAATCCGCCGGCATGCCGATCGGGGAGCGCCCAATAACGGGACCGGGTGACAGTGGGGTTGAGGGGGACAAACACGCCGTTCGGCTTCCTTGGATAGGGGATGGAGATGGGGTGGTCCACACGGCTCAGCGGAGGCGCCATGCGGGGCCCGGCCATGCCTTTCCATGCGAGATCCGTCGATGCGCCGATACGGGGATCGTCCACATTGATTCCGTGCATATCCGTTCCAAGGGCGCCGTCATGGCAGGCCAAGCACACGAGCGAGGGGCCGGTCGGATGATTGTAGGGATGCTCATCTAAAGGAACGGTTTGTGTGGTTCGGTAGGGAGAAAAAGACATCCTTTCTCGATCCCATAGGGGCGGAGGAAGGGCTTTTTTGTGTTCGACATCCTTCGTTTCCTTCGTTTGCCAAGGAATCGCATCGATATGGCAAAGGGCACAGGCGTTCTGTCCCTCCTGCGTCGGAACGGCCAGGTTGTGGCGCGTGTCATACACCTCCTCGATGGAAGACGCATTCGCGTCAGCCGCCGAACCGATGACGAATAGAAAATAAAAAACAAGCCCTAGACCCCTCGCGGCCATGTTTTATCTCCCTATTTTAAGCTGCACCATCTCCACCAACTCTTCGGACATGGCCGAGATCATATCCTCTTTTTCTCCTTCAATCATAATCCGAAGGAGATGCTCGGTTCCCGAGTAGCGTATCAATATGCGGCCGTTGTTTCCCAGTTTTTCTTCGCAGTCCGAAATTTTTTTCTTTATATCCGGCAGCTCCGAAAGATCACGTTTTTCTTTGACCACGACATTCTTCAATACCTGAGGCAAGGCTTCCATGCAATCGGTGAGTTTTGTGGTCGTCATGCCGGTTCTGACCATCAATGAAAGAAACTGAAGCGCCGTAATCAGGCCGTCGCCGGTGGTATTGTAATCCAAAAAGATCAAATGCCCCGACTGTTCTCCACCCAAATTGTAGGCCCCTTTCAGCATCCGCTCCAGTACATAACGATCGCCCACTTGCGTTCGCAGCACATGGATGCCCTTGGGGTGCAGCGCCAACTCAACCCCCATGTTGCTCATCAAGGTGGTGACCAAGGTCTCCCCTTTTAAACGCCGTTCCTGGTGGAGCGCAAGGGCAAAAGCGACGAGCAGAGCATCCCCGTTCACCACCTCACCCCGTTCATTGACAAAGATCGCCCGATCCGCATCGCCGTCGTGCGCAATGCCGATATCGGCATTGCGCGCCAACACCTCTTTTTGAAGCCCCTCTGGATAGAGCGAGCCGCAATGGTCGTTGATATTCATTCCGCTCGGATCGTTATTCAGCACATAGACTTCCGCACCCAATTCCCTCAACACTGTTGGGGCAACCTTGTAAGCCGCGCCGTTTGCGCAGTCCACAACCACTTTGAGTCCCTGAAAATCGAGACCCTTGGGAAGGGTGTTTTTTACGAACTCGATATACCTGCCTTCGACATCGTCGATGCGATACACTTTTCCGATCTCTCCGGCTGTCGGCCGGATGGCATCGATCTCTCCGGAGAAAAGCAAATCTTCGATTTGGGCTTCCATGTGATCGGGCAGCTTGAACCCTTCTTTCGAAAAAAATTTGATCCCGTTGTCTTGAAAGGAATTATGGGAGGCGGAAATCATGACCCCGGCATCCACCCGCAGACTCCGGGCTAAAAAGGCAATCGCCGGTGTGGGGAGCGGACCGACCAAGATGACATCGACCCCTAAGGAACAGATCCCGGAGGTGAGGGCCGATTCAATCATATAACAAGACAGACGCGTGTCCTTGCCGATGACGATCCGGTGCCTTCCCGCCTTGTGTTTAAAGATATGGGCGGCGGCACGGCCGAGCTTCATTGACGTTTCCACCGTCATCGGCTCGATATTGGCGATGCCGCGAACGCCATCTGTCCCGAAAAGTTTTCGCACAGCAGATCTCTTAGGGATGCGTCGAAGACGCCGCTTGTTTTAGACGTTCTTCATTCACGACCACCTCCGCTTTTTCTTTCAGCCGGTCGATTTCCCAGTTGATCATGACGCCCCGAAGGTTTTGAAGTTGTGCGGGCGTTAAGGATTCAAACGGCGCCGGATCGCGCATATCAACCACTTGAATAATGTGATATCCGAAGGCGCTTTTCACCGGCCCCTTGATTTCATCCTTCTTCATCCCAAAGGCAACGTCTGCAAAAGGTTCTACCATCCGTTCCTTTGTAAAAAAACCCAAGTCTCCCCCTTTGGAGGCGCTGGCGGGATCGACGGAAATTTCCTTGGCCAGCCCCGAGAAATCCGCCCCGTCATCCAACTGTTTCTTTGCCGCATTCGCCTCGTCCTCCGTTTTGAGGAGGATATGGTTCGCCCGAACTTCGCGAAAAGCCTCTTTATTTTTCGCGTAATATGCGTTCATTGCAGCATCGGTGACCTTCTCGCGAATAATATAGTTCACCACCTCATTGATCACCAGTTCCTTGGTGAGTTCATCAACCCGTTCCTTGACGGCCTCATTTTTTTCGAAACCG
>JBHHXH010000042.1:0-23447 GCA_046756925.1 Nitrospiria bacterium | reverse complement strand
TACAATAGGACCATGTCCCTGCACACCCACAAAACGCCCGGACAGCTCCCGGAGACCTGGAACCGGCGGGTCGTGTTTTTTGCAAACCTGCTCTCATTGTTTTACGGCAACGAGATGGAAACCCATGCGCTGAGAGAAGAAGTGGGAACCCTGGAAACCTATGGGTGCAGGCTTGTACCGATTATCGACATCCTTTTCCGGGAACGTCCCAATACCTTAATATTGGAACGCATGCCGAATCGCTCCTTGCTCGAATACTTCAAGAATGAACTGGATCTTTCCCTCCCCGCGCTCAAGATCTTCTCACGCGGCGATTATATCGCTTTAGGAAGCGATCGAGCCGAAACCCATCGCGAAAAGGAAACCCTGCTGCACGCAATAAACAAAACAAAGGCCGAATGGATCGACGGCTATGTGACCGAACCGCAACTCCTTAAGATTGCAGAACGGGCGAATAAAACAACCGTGAGCACCTTCCCCGGAAGCTACCTTGGAAACAACAAACTGCTCCTGCATCAATATCTTGAAAAAACCGGCTTGCCTGTTTTCGATACTTATATTGCCGAGAATACAAAGGCCGTCAAAGACGGATTTGAAGCATTGAGAAAAATAGGATACCGGACGGCAGTGGTCAAAGCGCCGATCGGCGCATCCGGCATCGGGATGATCAAGTGCCATTCGCCCAACGCGTGCCAAGAAATCCCGGATTACCTCTTTCATGAGGGGCCTTGCCTGGTTCAGGGTTGGATCGGCCCGTCTTTGGGAGATGTCGATTGGGTCGTCTCGCCCAGCGTACAAATGTTTATTAAAGAAAACGACCTAATCTTGCACGATATCACCGAGCAAATATTAAGCAAGGAGAGCATTCATGAAGGCAATATTGCCCCACCGACCTTTCAAGAATATCGAGACCTTGTGGGTGATATTTTGGATCAGGCCGAGGCGAGCGGTCGATGGCTTCATGACCAGGGATACCGGGGTACGGCGAGCGTGGACTTCCATCTGGCAAAAAGGGCGGGACGGCTTGAAGTCCGAATTTGCGAAGTGAATGCCCGGGTCACCGGCTGCACCTACCCTTCTCTGTTGGCGCAAAAGCTGCTCCCGGGCGGGGTGTGGCTGATGCGGAATATTCGCTTTTCGCCGCCGCAAATCGGCTCGCAACTCCTGAAGCATTTGGCGCAAAATAAAACGCTTTTCAAATCGGGAGGGGTAATGGGTATTCTTCCGATCAACCTCAACCCGGACCATCAAGGAAAAATCGTCAAGGGACAATTCTTATTTTTAGGCGGCAGCCATCGAGCGGTTTTCGGACTACTGAAACAGATCTGTGAAGACGGCGGTTACAATGGAGACTACGATCGTGATTAATGAAACAAATTACAACGATATCGAAGAACGGCTCATTGCTCTGACACGTGATTTAATTTTAATTCCCAGCAACCCCACACGCCCGGAAGATCGGCAACGATGTTATGAGTTCATCAAAAACCATCTCGAATCGCTCACGCATATCGAAGTCAAAGAATATAAAAAAAACGGCATCCCCTCTCTGATTGCAGCGCCAAAAGGCTGTGATGCACCGGACATATTGATGTGCGGTCATTTGGACGTAATCACCCACTCCGATGTCTCCGTTTATCGGTCGATGATTCAAGACGGTAAAATCTACGGCCCCGGCGCAGGAGATATGAAGGGGGCTTTGGCGATGATGCTTGAAATATTTCGACAGATGCATTCCTTCAGTCCCGATGCCTCTCTCGGCATTGTGGTGACTTCGGACGAAGAAACCGGAGGAGAAGCAGGCATCGGTTACTTGGTGAAGGAGAAGGGCCTGCGCTGTGGAGAAGCGATGATCCCCGACGGAGGATCCTTGAATGAAATCACCGTCGAGGAAAAGGGCATCCTTCATTTAAAACTGCGCTGTCGGGGCCGCACGGCCCATGCCGCTCGACCCTGGTTGGGAAACAATCCGATCGAGCATTTAATTGATCGATTTCAAGTGCTCCGAAATTTCTTCGATGAGAAAAAAGAAGGGGCGTCAAAGTGGCATCCAACCTGTGCAGTGACAAGGGTAGGCACCGAAAACCAAACGATCAATCGCATTCCGCTGAATGCAACGGCCATCCTCGATATCCGCTTCCCTCCCCCTTATACCTCGAGGGATATTCTTCAGGACATCCAGGATGTCCTCGGCGATGCGATTGAGGTGTGCGTTATTATTTCAGCGGAGGCCACCCATCTCTCTCCGGACCCTTTATACCAAAAAATCACTGAAACGGTCACCGGCGAACCGACGGAGCGCATTAAAGATCACGGCGGAAGCGATGCGCGGTTTTTTGCCGCCTACGGCATCCCCGTCATCATGTCCCGTCCCATCGTCGGAAACCTCCATGGGTCGAATGAATGGATCGATATAAAATCGCTGACCACCTTGTATCGAATCTACGAGCAATTTCTATTGCAAAAATTGAAGATACGGAAGCGATGACAAACGCGTTTTCAAAACCCGAGCGCGTTTCCCGGATACAGCACTCCGTTGCCGCGCCAAGGATGACACTCCGCTTCAACAGGTGGTTCATCTTTAAAGACTGAAAAAAATTGGTCGTGATCCATTTCTATTGTCTTATGCCCTTAAAGACTTGAAAACCCGCTGTATTGTGACTACAGAAGCTTCAAAGCCTTCTAGGAAGGACGCAAATCGTCACATTCCTGATGTATGCAAGGATTTTAAGATGCCTTGCGTAAATAATCCAGCTTACTAGGAAAATGAATTTCAGCACTAGCTGGAATAGCCCTTGATTCAGCTGATACAGAATTAGTAATTCTATATCAGTTCTCAACCATCTAAGTCCGTATTGCCCCAATTTTTCTCTGCATTTTTCTTACATTTGAGACATTAGCCAAAAGCAAGGTCTCAAATGCGTTCATCTGAATGTTTCCACAAAAAGCAAATCGGAGCATACTAAAATTTAATCAATAAAACTCAATCGTGCCCTCCGCAATGGCGATTTTGAGGGTTTCCTGCGTCAATCAATGCTCCTTTTCAGCCGCCCGGACCTCGCCCAAGCAACATCTGCCGGACGGGTTTTTGAT
Organism: Nitrospiria bacterium; assembly: GCA_046756925.1. Lineage (GTDB taxonomy): Bacteria > Nitrospirota > Nitrospiria > SBBL01 > JAADHI01 > JAJDBU01. The sequence goes on along the minus strand of JBHHXH010000042.1, from coordinate 20,354 downwards.
TTCGCATGCACAGTTTCCCGCCGCCACTTCCCGGCGAATACGGTCGCCAAAGACCGATTGGCCTCTGCGTTCCAGTGCTTTACGGATCATCGCCCGACTGATGTCGAAACAGTAACAAAGCCACACGGGATCCTTGGATTCCTTCAAACCGACGCGGACGTTCAAATCCTTTTTTTCGAAGCATTGACCGCTTTCGGGGTGGTAATAGACTGTGTCGCAGTCCGCCGTTTTGCAGAAATAATAGCCGGCATCCTTGATTCCGGAACACCTTGCTTTTTTAATTAAATGCCGCAGGGTTTTCGCTTTGACGGATTGCCCTTTTTTGCCGTTGACAGGGCATGCCAGTGCCGTATGACCTTTTTTTTTTAGGCTGATGAGGGCAGCAGTTTTCTTGTTTCCGAAGCGAGTTCATTTTAATTGCCTTCAACAGGCGGCGTATCCCTCCCACGGCCTTCATTTTTCCGCTTGGCAAAAGCAAAAAGGGTCATCCCAATAAAAAAAACCAACAAGGGCAGTAGTATGAGATCCAAGTAGCCGGTCACGGCACCCATGCCCACAGCCCCCAATAGGGTGACAAGCACCGGTGTAAAACAACAAAGGCCGGTCACAATCACCCCCACGATGCCAGTGCTTAGAAGCTTATTGGGTGGCTTTTTCTCTATTGTGGGCATGGGCTAAGTCGTCTCCTCGGCGTCGAGGGACTCCAGAATCGGACAGTCTTTGCTCGGCGCCTTTGGTTCCTTGCATGCCTTATTTAATTTCACGAGGTTTCTTTCATTCTGAGAAGGGTTTTTAATTTCCCTTCCACATCGACCAGCTTGGCGTCGATCTTTTTCGTGATGTCGCCGCAGGTGGCCGCAGGCTCGACCTTCAGGGCAAGGAGTTCGGAGATTTCATCCAGCGTGAATCCAAGCGTTTTTGCATGTTTGATAAAGCGGATTCGCTCAAGGTCTTTTTGAGAAAATTCCCGATAGCCCGACCGGCGTCTCGGGGCTTTGGGAATCAAGCCCCTCCGTTCATAATAACGGATTGTTTCGATATTGACCTGTGCCGCTTCTGCCAGCCGTCCGATCGTCAAACGTTCCATTTTTTTACCTCTTATGACAAAGGGTAAACCCTGTACCTAAGATGAGAGTCAAGTCTTTTTTCTCTCATCAATAGAAACCGGCATGAAGCCGTCAACCGCTTGATTCTGCACAATTGTATGGCGTGTATCGTCATTATAGATCGCATATCGATCAAAAACATAACGCGAAAAAAGGTGAGAAGAAGATGAATCGAAAGCGGAACATTGAATTTTTCAGTGCGTGATGTTCAGTATGCGTAGAGGCGGCATCCCTTGCGAAGACCTTGGCTTCTTCCGTCGATCTTCAAATACCGATGCTTTTCCGATCCAGACGGATGTCCGACCTGCGGGAGTGGTCTTCGTGTTTTAGGGATATAAATCCCGCCAAAATCATTTTGGCGGGTTGCTATGGCTGTCGTTGCGGCCGGATTTTTTTGAGTTGTCGGCGGGTGTCTCGACATATTTTTTCGGTTGTGATCCAATCGATACAGGCATCCGTCACGGAAACCCCGTACCGAAGCGTCGATAAATCAGACGGGACTGCTTGTTTTCCCGATGAGAGGTTGCTCTCCAGCATAAAGCCGATCAACGAGCGATTTCCGGACAAGATTTGCTCCACACAGTCTTGCAGAACCGCCGATTGCCGGGCCGGATCTTTCCGAGAATTCCCATGGCTGCAATCGACAACGATATTGCGCGACAAACCCGCTTTAGCCAGTGCGGTTTCGCAGTGCGCGATGCTCTCGGCATCATAGTTCGTACGGCCGCCGCCGCCCCGCAAGACGATATGGCCGTAATCGTTTCCTCGGGTATTGAACACGGCGCACTGGCCCAACTGGTTGATCCCCAAAAAATGATGGGGGCGTGACACGGAGCACAGGGCATTGATCGCCACCTGCAAGCCGCCGTCGGTGCCGTTTTTGAAACCCACCGGAGTGGAGAGTCCGCTGGCCATTTCTCGATGCGTCTGCGATTCGGTCGTCCGCGCGCCGATCGCCGTCCACGTAATCAAATCCGAGAGATATTGGGGGGTGATCGGATCAAGGGCTTCCGTCGCCGCCGGCAGACCCAACTCGGCGATGTCCCTTAAAAAGGTTCGGGACAACACCAGACCTTTCTCCATCTTGAAAGAATCGTCCATGTCCGGATCGTTGATCAAACCCTTCCACCCAACGGTTGTGCGCGGTTTTTCAAAATAGACGCGCATGACCAATACGAGGGTGTCCGACACCTCGTCGGCCAATTTCTTTAAACGTTGCGCGTATTCCCGGGCAGCTTCCAAATCGTGAATCGAACAAGGCCCGACCACGATAAAGAGACGCGGATCCTTGCGATCAAGGATCTTCCGTATCATCCTCCTCCCTGAAACCACGGTTTGGACCCCTTGTTGAGAAACGGGGAGCAACTTCTTGACCCTCGAAGGGGTGGGAAGGATGTCTTTCGATATCACATTGAGGTTGTGAAGTTGATCTTCGGTCATGGCCCTCTCGGTTATCGATCCGAAATATGGAATGAGCAGCAGATTAAGCTTTTTGATTCAAACGGTTTTCGTCACCGGGGCAAGCATCTTATCAATTCGGTCGAGGCGGGTCAAACCGGGGCGGCTTCCGTCTTCGCATCATTCTCGGCATAACCCCCGGCATTATTCCCGGTTGTCTCCATGTTAAGGCCGGATGGCCGTACGGATCAACGAAGGCCTTCTTCTCCATTGCCGGGTTCGAGAGGAATGAATGACGCTGAGAAGGGCATGGGATCACAGCGGCGTCAAGTGAAGATACACCTGCGGGAGGGGGCGATCAGGATGGATCGAACAAGGCAAGCCAGACCGTCTGCGTTCAGGGTTCGTTTTTGAAACGTACCAGCGGATCAGACGGTTCTTCAGGGTCCGGTTTTAGGCTTTGTCGTATTTTTCGACAAACTGTTTGATGTCCTCAAGATGTTCCATAATTAATTTGGCTTTCTGTAAACCGAACTGAAATGGGAACTTATCTTCATCGCCTCGGCTTAAAACCAAGAGGGGGTTTCCCTTAAATTCGGACTCTTTTGCGGGCATGGTTTCTCCTCCTTCATCTCCGGTTCAATAAAGTGCAATCCAGTCCTTGCCGGTATCGGATCGCATCGCAGCATTCCACTTTTTCCTAAACGCCATGTGTCTGCGGTGTTTCGATATACATTCGGGAACCCAGGATCAATGCAAACCCAACCGCGACATAGATCACGCCGATGACAAGAGGCGGCGCGCCGACCGTTCGAACAATTCGGCCGATGAGCATCATCCCCGGTATCATCAACCAGCTTTTCACGCTGAAGGTTTTGTAGAAGGGGCTGGTCTCCGGAAGTGACTTAATCCGCAAAATATATTTCCTGGCCACTTTTTTGAGCACCAAATGTCCTTTCACGAAACCAAGCACCAAGGCGATCGCCAATCCCAGTCCTTCGGTCATGCCGGGGGTCGGTTTTGCGCTGTCGAGAACACTGAGCGAACGATCCCCAAAGAGAAAGAAGGATCCCGCGATTAAGAGACCGGTGCCGACCAATCCCCACATAAAAAAAGCGATTTTTAAATGCGTGTTTCTCGATATTTCCACTATCTCATATCCTTTCGCTCATATCCTTATCGTTATCGGCCCATGTGACGTTGCCGGAGCACTTCGTAAGATAGAATGCCGACGGCGACGGCGACATTCAACGACGCAACATGGCCCATCATGGGGAGCGATACGATCTCGTCGCATTTTTCCAAGACGCTTCGCCGGATGCCTTTCCCTTCCCCGCCAACCACGATGGCGACGGGAAGGGAAAAATCGTGGGCCGTATATGATTTTTTCCCCGACATGTCGAGCCCGACAGCCCAAATGCCCTCCTTCTTCAATCGGTCCAACACCGACGACAGGTTGCTTGCCCGGGCCACCGGCAGATGCGCCAAGGCGCCTGCCGACGTCTTGGATACCACGGGGGTCAAGCCGACGGCGCGCCGTGAGGGAATGACGACCCCGTTAGATCCCGCCGCATCGACCGTTCGAAGGATCGCGCCCAGGTTTCGAGGATCTTCCACCCCATCGATGAGGAACAGGAAGGGGGGATGCGGTCCACGCTGCGCGGCTTCAAGCAGATCGTCAATATCCCGGTAATCCTTAGCGGACACGATGGCGACCACGCCTTGGTGCTTCGCCGTGCCGGCCATCCGGTTGAGCGCATCTCCAGGGGCCGTCATCAGGGGAATCCGGCGGCGTTTCGCCAGCAAACGCAGTTCTTCAACCGGCTTTCCTCTTTTGTTGGAAAGGAGATATATCTTATCGAACCGGCTTCCCTCCGCAAGCAGGGATTCACGGACCGGGTTGAAACCGTATATGACCGAAGCCCCTTGACTCATCGCTTAATTCTCGTGGTGCCATCCGACCGGTCTTCAAGAATGACCCCGAATCGGGCCAAGCGCTCCCGGATTTCATCGGACTTTCCCCAATTTTTTCCCAACCGGGCCGCTTCCCGGTCCCTCACCAGTTTTTGAATGGTCTCTTCGCTCAAGTGCTCTTCAAGCGCGGTTGACGTGGCCGCATCCATGCCTGAATGAGCCATTCTGTGCTGGTCGGGCGTTTTTTTTACGACAATATCCCAGGTGGGGTAGCGCCAGTGGCGATGCGCGATTTGGAAGAGTCCGAGCGTCTTTCCAAGCCTTTGTATCAATCTGCATCCCGCAAGGGCCGAATTTGCGTCCCCATTGCTCAAACGGTGATTGATCTCCGAACAAAGTGTCTGAAGGACGGCAATCGCCTTGGCCGTGTTGAAATCGTCGTCCATCGCCGCTTCAAACGCGGATTGAAATGGATCGCCTTCGGTCCATTGCCCCTCATGGCCCTCCGGATGGGCGGCAGCTTCGTCCATCTTCTGAAAGAGCACATAAAAACGATCAAGCCCGCTTTTTGCCACCCCTAAACTGCCGTCCGAAAAATCGATCGGTGAGCGGTAATGGGTTGAAAGCAGATAGAAACGGAGCACTTCCGCAATGACGATCTCGGGGAATTGAGACGACTTCCTAAATATTTCGTCGACGGTAAAAAAGTTCCCGAGTGACTTCGACATCTTTTCCCGGTCGGTCGTGACAAAACCGTGATGTATCCAACAGGAGACGAAGGGTTTTCCCGTGGAGGCCTCCGATTGGGCAATTTCGTTTTCATGGTGGGGAAAAATCAAATCTTCCCCGCCGCCATGCAGATCGATCGTTTCACCGAGATGCGCGATCGCCATCGCGGAACATTCAAGGTGCCACCCCGGACGGCCCGCTCCCCAAGGTGACTCCCACGATGGTTCGCCCGGTTTGGCCCGTTTCCAAAGCACGAAGTCGAGCGGATTTTTCTTTTTACGGTCGACCTCCACCCGCGCACCCGTGATCATTTCATCCGTTTTTTGACGAGACAATTTCCCATATTCGGCAAAAGATTCGACTTTAAAATAGACATCCCCATCCACGTCGTAGGCCATGCCCTTCGACATCAATCGGCGAACCAAGGCAACCATTTCCGGGATATGCTCGGTCGCTTTTGGTCTCAGGTTCGGCGGCCGGACATGCAAGCGCCGCATGTCCCGCTCGTAGGATGCGATATATCGATCCGATATTTCCTTCCAGTCCCGACCTTCTTGTCGAGCGCGATCGATAATCTTGTCGTCAATATCGGTATAGTTTTTGACATAGCGAACCGCGTACCCTTTGTATTTGAGATAGTTCCGGATGACATCGAAAACGATGGCGGACCGAGCATGTCCCAGATGGCAATCATCGTACACCGTCATCCCGCAGACGTACAAGGTGACCGGTCCTTGCTTCAAGAAGGTGACCGCTTCCTTTTTTCCGGAGGCGGTATTCGAGATTTTCAACACCCGATCCTCCATCGATCTGGGCCCATGCTCGGTCATCCCATGGCCTCCCGTGCTTCCCAACCCATCTTCCCCACCAATGGGACAAAGACACAGGAGGTCAGTGATGTCTCTCTGATGCCGGCGTTTTTCTTTTCGATTCGCTTTAAGGTCTGAGAAAATCGCGTTCCCACCGGCATCACCATCCGACCCCCGATCTTGAGCTGATCAACGAGGGCATCGGGAATCTCCGGTCCTCCAGCCGCCACCAGCACGGCATCGAAGGGGGCGGCGTCTTCCCATCCATACGTGCCGTCTCCATGCCGCAAGCATACATTATGATACGACAGTGCATCTAGAACTTTCCGCGCCGGGCTGATCAAACCTTTTATGTATTCCATCGAATACACCTTTGCAGCCAGAGTTGCCAATACAGCCGTTTGATAACCCGATCCGCTCCCAATCTCCAAGACTTTTTCCGAGCCGCGCAAACAGAGCGCTTCCGTCATCAATGCGACGATATACGGTTGCGAAATCGTCTGATTCGACCCGATCGGTAGTGCATGGTCTTCATAAGCCCGGTGTTGGAGGTCAGGTTCCACAAATAAGTGCCGTGGAATTCGGCGCATCGCCGTCAAGACCCGCTCATCTTGGATTCCCCTTGGTATGAGTTGCTCCTCAACCATTTGAAAGCGCTCGGCTTCAAAGACATCCAAAGGAGTGCCTTCTTTTTCATGCTGCCGCTTTTGCATCCGTCATTCGACTCCTCTTTAATCTGATTTTAACGGAGAGAACAGTGGATTCGCAAGGGCAGAAGGGGGCTACTCGCCTGTATTTTTTGGGGTTTTGGTGACTAAAGAATGCCGTGGCCGAACAAGGAAACACCATAGAAGCGCTGCGTCCATTTTCCGTATCGAGGTCCTTTTACAGCGACATCCTTGCTGCGCTCAAGATGCCTCCTTGAACCCTTTGCGTTATGAACGACAGGATAAAGCCATCTAGTCGTGTGGGGCTTCGGCAGATGTGCCCGTCCCAATATTGGGACGGGCACATCCGATAAAGCGGTACGATTCAAGTTTCAGTAAAAAATAACGCGCTGCGTCGCCGCACAAGCTTAAGCTCCGGTGACCGCCTTGGCTTGAATCGATTCGACAATCCGAGTAAAACCGGAAGGATTATGGGCGGCCATTTCAGCCAGGACCTTGCGATTGAGACGGATACCGCAACGCTTCAGCCCCTCCATGAACCGGCTGTAACTGAGGCCGTGCAATCGAACGGCCGCATTGATCCGGGCGATCCAAAGCCGCCTGAACGCGCGTTTTTTGTTGCGGCGATCCCGATAGGCATACAGCAGCGACTTATCGACGGCTTCCGTGGCGGATCTAAATAACTTGCTTTTGGCTCCATAGTACCCTTTTGCCATTTTTAAACGCGCCTTTCGACGTCGCCGGGTCTTGGGGCCTCCTTTGGCTCTCGGCATGACAAAACTCCTTCTAAAATAAAACGCCTTATTGAAACACTGAATTAGGGAGAATAGGGCAGCGCGCGTTGAAGCGCCTTTGTTTCTCCCTTAAACACCAAGACCGAACCACTCATCTTCCGTTTCCGCTTTGATGATTTATGATTGAGCAGGTGTCTTTTTCCGGCCTTATTCCGACGAAATTTCCCAGAGCCGGTCTTCTTAAAACGTTTGGCGGCGCCGCGGTGTGTTTTCATCTTTAATTTCATCAATCGCTCCTTCATCGCTCCTTGTTTCGTTCCGGTTCGGATCAGCCATCGTTGTCAAGGCCGCATTGCATCTGGAGGACAAATTCTCGGGCAAGCAATCTGTTCTCCAGCGAATTCACACTCCCTCACTCCGTCCATCGAAAGCAAGGCTTCGGGGATTTGGATCTCTTATGCGCCTTTTATCGATTTCGGCGCCAAGATCATGATCATATTTCGTCCTTCCATCTTCGGATTATACTCGGGCTGGCCGACATCTTCCAGCTGTTTTTGAATCTGGGACATGATCTCCCATCCGCGTTGCTTATAGGCCATTTCCCGTCCTCGAAACATCAATGTAATTTTAACTTTGTTCCTTTCCTCCAAAAATTCCCTGGCGTGATTGACTTTAAATTCAAGGTCGTGCTCTCCGGTATAGGGGCGAAATTTCACTTCTTTAAGGTGCCCCCCCTTCTGGTGAGCCTTGAGGCTGCGCTCCTTTCGGCTCTGTTCGTACTTGTACTTTCCAAAATCCATGATCCGGCACACGGAAGGATTTGCCGTCGGGGCCACCTCGACCAAGTCGAGACCATATTCACTGGCCTGCTTGAGGGCATCCGCGATCGACATGATTCCCAGTTGCTCTCCCTCCGGACCGATCACCCGGGTTTCCCGGGACCGGATGTCTCGATTGACCCTCAGTTTTGAACTCGGTTGCGGACTCCGTTTATCGCGCTGTGGCATTCTCCTCCATTAAACCGATTGATGTGTTGTAATTGCTTCTCGGATCTGTTTTATACAGATTTCCAAGGGCACGACGGTATTTTTCCCGACCCGATCTCGAATGGAAACGGTTTGTTCTTCCGCCTCACGCGCGCCTAAAATCAACATGTAAGGTATTTTTAATATTTGGGATTCCCGTATTTTTAGACCCATTTTTTCGTTTCGATCATCGAGCTGGGATCGGATGCCGACCGCCTGGAGTTGTTGGTGCAAGGTTTCTGCATAGTCTTTTTGACGCTCGGTGATGGGGATAATCATCGCTTGAACGGGCGACAGCCAGGCAGGGAAGGCGCCGGCGTAATGTTCGATGAGGATCCCAAAGAAGCGCTCGATCGATCCGAGCAGGGCCCTGTGAATCATGATCGGTTGATGGGCTTTCCCGTCTTCTCCGCGGTAGCGCATTTCAAATCGTTCCGGAAGATTAAAATCGACCTGGATGGTGGTGCATTGCCAAGACCGTCCCAGGGCGTCTTTAATCTTCATGTCGATCTTGGGTCCGTAAAAAACGCCCTCTCCCGGATCGATTTGGTAAGGAAGCCCTTTTTGTTTCAAGGCCCCTTCCAGGGCGGCGGTCGCTTGTTCCCAACGGTCAAGGTCTCCGACATATTTCTCGGGACGGGTCGATAGATAAATCTCATAGGTTTCAAAACCGAAGGTCTTCATGACATCCGTTGTAAAATCGAGGACTTTCAAGATTTCGGCTTCAATTTGTTCGGGCCGACAGAAAATATGGGCGTCGTCCTGCGTAAAGCCCCTCACGCGAAGCAGGCCGTGCAATACGCCCGAGCGCTCATAGCGATACACGGTTCCCAGTTCGGCCCAGCGAAAGGGAAGTTGTTTATAACTGCGAAGGGCGGTCTTGTAGATCTGAATGTGGAAGGGACAGTTCATGGGCTTGATTTCGTAGGGAGTGCCTTCGACCTCCATCGGTTCGAACATGTTTTCCCTATAAAAATCGAGGTGGCCGCTTTGTCGCCAGAGATCGAGTTTGGCCATGTGGGGTGTAAAAACCAGTTCGTAGCCGGCCTTCAAATGGGCCTCACGCCAAAAATCTTCGAGGATCTTTCGAATCATGGCTCCTTTGGGATGCCAAAGAATGAGCCCGGGGCCCACCTGATCCGAAACGGAAAATAGATCGAGCGCCTTGCCGATTTTCCGATGGTCTCGTTTTTTGATTTCCTCCAGTTTTTTAAGGTAGGTGTCGAGGTCTTCCCGCCTTGGAAACGAAGTGCCGTAGATCCGCTGAAGCATCTTGTTCTTTTCGTCTCCGCGCCAGTAAGCGCCCCCGGTCGAAAGCAGTTTGATGGCTTTGACCCTTCCGGTGGAGGCGACGTGGGGGCCGGTGCACAAATCGATAAAATCGCCTTGCCGATAGGCGGAGATCGGAGGGGTGTCGATTTCCTCGATGAGTTCGACCTTATACGGTTCCTTGCAATCCGTGAAGAGGCGGATGGCTTCTTCTTTTGTCAGTTCCAAACGCGAAACCGGCAGATTTCGCTTGAGAATGGCTTTTATTTTTTTCTCGATGGCTTGCAGGTCTTCAGGGGTAAAAGGTCGTTCAAAGTCGAAATCATAATAAAAACCGTCTTCGATGGCCGGACCGATGGTGACCTTTGCGGTAGGGAAAACCTCTTTGACCGCCTGGGCCATGATATGCGCCGAACTGTGACGGTAAATCTCCTTGCCTTCCGGCGATTCGAAAGTCAGGGGGGTGATCTCGCCGTCCGCCATCGCCAGGGCGCTGAGATCGGTTGGGATTCCATTGACTTTGAGGGCGATGGCCTCCTTCGCATGACCGAACTTTCTTAACACTTCATTGTAAGGTGTGCCGGCGGGAACCGTTTCCGTCTGATTGTCGAATCGAAGGGTGACGTCTTTCTTCAAGAGAGACCACCCAATACCGTGAGGGGGTTCAGTCTGTTAATATGGCGAATCTCCTTGGATTTGTGGGACAAAATAAGCGGTTCCCCCATAGCAATTGAAGACAAAAAGAGACCAAAAAAAAAACGAGGACAGTGGTCTTAATATGGGTTTTTGATCGAAGGCCTTCGATGATTCCGGTCATGCGGGTGATATTATTCGGAGAGTCGGACACGCGGTGTTTTTGAAGATCGATCACATAAATCCGGATTTACGGTGGTAGGCACGGGCGGTTTTGAACCGCCGACCTCTTGCGTGTCAAGCAAGCGCTCTCCCCCTGAGCTACGCGCCTTTTAAGGCGAAATTTGGCTTAATCGTATTCAAATTCATCTGTATTGTCAAGAAAAAAGGTGGGTGGAACCGATGTAGAATCACTTGTAAAAAATATTTAGAAATGACATGAAAATCGCTTGACAGGATCATCAAATCCCTCTACTGTGAAAATCCTCGGAACCACCCTTCCTCAGTACCGCAATAAAGGGCCTTATCTTGATCCCAATCGTTGAATTCGGACATTTTCTTGGACGTCATCGATCATCATGGGCTTCGGATAATCCGAAGCCGGCACATGGAGGATTCGGATGGAAAACGGAAGCATTCGATTGTCTTTTTCAAAGCATGTACTTGCGTTTGGATTGTTGACCCTTATTGCGATCTTTGCCCGCGAAGCATCGGCGATCCCCATTTTTATCAACGAAATCCACTATGACAATGCCGGCGCCGATACCGGTGAAGCCGTCGAGATTGCCGCACCGGCCGGAAGCGATCTGGCGGGCTGGTCCCTCGTCCTCTACAACGGGAGCAATGGTTTGTCTTATCGAACCACCGCTTTAACCGGCATCATCGCCGACCAACAAGCCGGTTTTGGAACCCGTTCATTTGGCATCCTCGGTATCCAGAATGGCGCTCCAGACGGACTGGCCCTGATCGATCCGAGTAGTAGCGTGATCCAATTCCTCAGTTATGAAGGTGTTCTCACGGCCAATAACGGTCCGGCGGCCGGCATGTCAAGCACCGACATCGGGGTCTTTGAGTCTGGAAGCACACCGGTGGGTCACTCTCTTCAGTTGGCCGGGAACGGAAATACCTATGGAGATTTTTCCTGGGAAAGTCCCAATCTGAATACATTCGGCAATGTCAACACCCGGCAAAGCTTCGTCGCTCCCGCAGCCGTTCCCGAACCGCCTGCCTTATTCCTGCTCGGGACCGGGCTGACTATTGTTGTCTTTTTATTTAAAAAGCGGACATCAACGCTGAGACGTTCTTAAAGTTCAAAACAGCACCCCAGCTTGATTTTTCGTCATGGACATTGAAGGACGGTTTGGTTATAGAGTCTTACATTGATTGGATTGAGAAGAGAAGAAGTCGTGTAAGCCCATCATAGGCCTCATCGAAATGTAGGAGAAAGATGCGCCATTTTTCTTTTGACTTATTTCGTTCCATGAGGATCAGACGCAAGACAAGAATCACATTATACTCCGTTCTTTTATTCGCATTCCTTTTTACATCGGCCTTTGCTCAAGGTGGATTTAATACGGTCGGAATCCGTGCGGCACTTAGCGGAACCCAGTTGAATGTCGATTGGGATCCCGTTCCACCATCAGTCACATCCAGCGTCACTGGACTAGGTGAAATCGTCCGGCCATTCGAAGGTTATAATGTCGGGATTAATGTTGGTGATGGGTTCCAACCGGTTTTGGCGTACGCGTGCGGTGTTTCGCCTGGGTTTACGGAAACCTGTAGCAATAGCAAATCATTTGATCTCGGTGACATTTTCCGCCAAGGCAAACTCATTCGTGGATTGGTTGTGACGGTCACAGTGAGTGCGATGTACGGACCGAAAGAGACTGTTGGATTAGGTGAATTTTTCTCCGGCAATTTATTTCAAGCGCTTATGCCTCCGCCGGTAACCCTGTCCATCGCATCGGGCGATAATCAGTCGGGTGGAGTGAATGAAACACTGGAACCATTGGTGGTTCAACTTGATCGATTGGGACAACCCATCGCCTCCGACAAGGATGAGACGCTTCAATCAAGTCTTCTTATATGGTCAATTATTTCTAAACCCCCTGGCGCTTCTCCAGGTTTTTTTAGTTCTGCATTTAGTGATTCTTATAATCGTCAAGGACAGGCATCCACAACTTATACGCTTGGCGATTTGGAGGGACAGTACAGCATTAAGGCATTTTGTGACATCTGTAACAATGGCCTAGGAGGTGAGGTTTTTTTTACTGCGACAGCGGCAACGGACTTGGCATTGGGAAAAGTTTTTCCCCAAAATGCAGTGAAGGCCTCGGTCGGCGAATCCGTCGGACCTTTGATTGTGGAAGTCAAGGACGGGCTTGGCAATCCTGTCAGCGGGGTGGGTATACGCTATGAAATCATCGGCCAGCCCACCGGTTCCGTGGCCGCGCACCCTGCAAGTATTTCTAAAACCACCGGTTCGGACGGGAAGGCCAGCTCCACCCTGACGCTGGGCGATCTGCCGGGGACATACACGGTGCGCGTCACCTGCGATGCCTGTTCCGCGGGCTCTCCCTTGACCTTTCAGGCCGTGGCGACCGGCCCCAAAGGCTGCAGCGGCAACGGGGTCTCGATTGCCTCTCAGGTTCACTTTGCCAGCGGCAACCTGTTTTACACCCAGAACCTGCTGTCGCTCACGGGCGTCGGGCCACAGGTGGGTTTCACACTCGCCTTCAACAGCCTGGATCGGGCGACGGGCCCCTTGGGCCCGCACTGGACGCACAGCTACGACATGCAGATTACGCGCGATTCGGACGGATTTATCACGCTGAAAGAAGCAGACGGCCGCCGCGTGGTCTTTTCAGAGGGCAGTCCGAATGTCTTCGTTCCGATCGATCATTTCGGACGGCCTGGTATTGAACTTCATAAATTGGCGGACGGGCGCTATCGGCTGGACCGCCGGGACGGGACCCGATACCTTTTTAACGCGTCCGGATTACTTATGGAAATCGAAGACCGGAACGACAATCGCTTGACGCTGACTTATGCCTTGGGGCGTCTGGCTGCGCTCACCGATGCCGCCGGACGGACGACGTCGCTGACTTATGACGGCTTGGGCCGTCTAAGCAGTTTGAGCGATCCGGCTGGCAGGGTCTCGTCGCTTGGGTACGATGCCGCCGGATTCCTGAATCGGATCACCGAAGCTTCGGGAGCAGTCACAAACTTTCTCTACGATGCCGCAGGACAGATGATCCAACGGACCGAACCGGACGGCAGCCAGATCGCCCTGTCCTACGATGCGGAAGGGCGATTGATCTCGGCGACCGACGCTTCGGGCATCCCCATCACCGTGGCCTATCAGCCAGAGAGCAAGCAGGCGATTCTCACGGATCGGGACGGCGGGGTGACCACCTATCTCTACGACCCGGACCTGGATCAACCGATCCAGATCACCGCGCCCGACGGCGGGATCACAAGCAATGTGTATGACGCGCAGGGAAATCTGACCTCAACGACCGATCCTTCCGGAAGCATCACCAGCCATACCTACGACGCGAAGGGCAACCTGACATCCATCACCGATGCGCAAGGGAATCTCACCCAATACAGCTACGACCCCGCCTTCAATCAAGTGACCTCTATCACCGATCCGCAGGGAAATCTTACGACGAATCTCTACGACGCGAACGGCAATCTCATCTCCACGACCGACCCCAGCGGCGGTGTCACGGCCTACGCCTACGATGTGCAGGGGCAATTGACCTCCCTCAGCGATCCGCAAGGCCGGACCACAAGCTTCGTCTACGATGTGGCCGGGAACCTGATTCAAACCACCGATCCCGCGGGAGCCGTGACGACCATGACTTATGACGCCATCGGGAATCTCATTTCCCGGACCGATGCGCAGGGCCAAACCACACACTTTCAATACGACGCCAACAACCGCCTCATCGAAGTCACCGATCCGCTTGGAAACGTCAGCACCTTCGGCTACGACGCCCGCGGCAACCGAACTACTCAGACCGACGCCTTGGGCAGAACGACGCAGTATGTCTACAATCACCTCGACAAACTGACGCAAGTGACCGACCCATTAGGGGGAATTACCACATACACTTACGACGCCAAGGGCAATCTCACGGCCATTACCGATGCTAAGGGCCACACCACGAGCTATGCCTACGACACCAAGGACCGCCTGATGACAGAGACCGATCCCCTGGGCAACACCATCGCCTACAGCTACGATGCGCGGGATAATCTCGTCTCCAAGACCGACGCCAAGTTGCAAACCGTCACCTATCAATACGACGCACAAAACCGCCTCACGCAGAAGGCCTATCCCGATGCCACGACAGAGACCTTCACTTACGACGCCAACGGGCGCATGCTGACGGCGGCCAACGCGCAGATCGGCTATACTTTCAGCTACGACGGCAGCGGACGAACGACATCCGTCACCGACACACGAGGGCACACCGTGCAGTACAGCTACGACACATCCGGCAGCCGGACACGATTGATTTATCCGGACGGGAAGATCGTCGATTCGACCTATGACGCGGCCGGGCGGCTTGCCGCCTTGAGCGACTGGCAGGGCGGGAGCACGGCCTTTGCCTACGACACCTTGGGACGAAGATCAAGCATGACGCATTTCAACGGCACGCAAAGCGCCTACGCCTACGACGCCGCCGGCCGCTTGACGGCACTGACCCATCGAAACAGCACTGGAAGTGTCTTGGATCAGTACAGCTACGCACACGACCCCATCGGCAACCGCACCTCCATCACGCGTCCCGAAGTCAACATCGACTATGCTTACGACTCACTGGACCGCCTCACGCAAAGCAGTGCCACCGTTTTACCGGGGGGCGATCCCGCCGGCGCCCCGACGCCGGAAGGGTATTTTTACGACGCGGTCGGCAACCGCCTGGAAGGGCCGGGCGGCACGGATTTCTACAGCTATAATGCCGGGAACCGGCTCATGTCCGGCCGGGGCAGCACTTATGAATACGACCAAAACGGCAACCGCACACACCAATCCACTCAGGAGGCCGGTGCGTGGATCCAACCGGTCTACGAATACGATGCCGAAAACCGGCTGACTCGGATCATCGATCAACGGGTGGATCAATTCACCTTGATCGACTATCAATACGATCCCTTCGGACGGCGCATCGGCAAGTGGATCGAAGAATACGATGTTGCCACGGGCGTCTTGGCCGTGACCACCTTTTCTTACGTCTACGACAACGAAGACATCATCGTCCGAGAGAAGACCACCGTTCAAAACAATGTCACGACCACGGAAACGACAACCTATTTGCACGGGCCGGGTATTGATGAACCCTTGATGGCAACCAGCAGCCAAGGCACCACCATCTACCACGCCGACGGATTGGGGAGTGTTGTGGCCCTCACCGACCCAACAGAGCAAATCGTTGAGCGTTATACCTACACATCCTTTGGAGAGATCACCATAGAAAACGGCCAGGTGGACAACCCCTACACCTTTACCGGCAGGGAGTGGGATGATGAGTCGGGGCTGTATTTTTACCGGGCGCGGTATTATGATCCAAAGGTGGGGCGGTTTTTGTCTTTTGATCCGATATTGAGAGGGGTTGAACATACCGAGCGAAACTCATGTGTGCAAGTCGTAGGAACACTTTCTATTCAAAGACCACAAGAATTACATCCCTACGTTTATGTTTTAAACAATCCAATTAATCTAACGGATCCATCAGGCAAAGCCCCTGTATATGGCAATTACTGTGGATCAGGGAATAATCCGGGTCAACCAATAGATCAACTCGATACTGCATGCCAATCCCACGATATTTGCTATGGTAAGATTGGACTGGCTGGTTTGGACGCTTTTAAAAATCCAAAAGATCCGAAGAAATGTGGGGCTAAAGATACGTGCGATGATAAACTATGCTCTGAGGCGAAGCTTTTTAGTGCGAAGACATTTAAGCAGAAAATCGTCCGCCTTGCAATTATGACTATTTTCTGCGATTAGCCGGGTTGGAGTCTATCTTATTTTTCTACAAAATGGTTGTGAAGGAAGCATGCAGAAGCTTCTCGGTTATAGTATAATCATTATCGGGCTTATTACTGGTCTATTCCATTTGCGATTCGCTGTGGAAGGATGGTTTATTTCACGTAACAATGAGCCATTCACATTTTGGTTGTTCCTTTTCTCTGGCCCGTTATCGACGCTGCCCGCTGTCATCGTCAGTTTTTTTTGGAAAAAGATCGGTGGAATATGGCTTATCGCGGGCGCTTTATTATCCTCTGCCGCTTGGGTGTTTAGTCCAGGTGCGGGAGAGGATAATGGGGATCTTCTTAGGTTTTTCCTCAGTTATAGTATTCCAATGCTGGTACTTGGCCTATCTCTCTTGCTATTGAACTACTCCAAAACATCAGTAGATGTTCCTTAAAAAAGTGTATCCCAACTACAAAAAGAATACAAAAAGAATAGGGTCAGGTCTTGACTTAGTACAATTACAACGCCGGGAACCAGCTGATGTCTACTCAAAACAGCACTTATGAATACGACCAAAACGGCAACCGCACACACCAATCCACTCAGGAGGCCGGTGCGTGGATCCAACCGGTCTACGAATACGATGCCGAAAACCGGCTGACTCGGATCATCGATCAACGGGTGGATCAATTCACCCTGATCGACTATCAATACGATCCCTTCGGGCGTCGCATCGGCAAGTGGATCGAGACTTACGATGTGGCCACGGGCGTATTGGTCGTACAAACCTTCAGCTACACCTACGACAACGAAGACATCATTGTCCGAGAGAAGACCACCGTTCAAAACAATGTGACGACCACGGAAACGACAAACTATTTGCACGGGCCGGGCATTGATGAGCCCTTGATGGCCGAGACCGGCCAAGGCACCACCACCTACCATGCCGACGGCTTGGGGAGTGTTGTGGCCTTGACGGATGGGGCACAACAAGTTGTCGAGCGCTACCGTTATTCGTCCTTTGGGGAGATCACAATACTAAATGGCCAAATCGACAACCCTTATACCTTTACCGGCCGGGAGTGGGATGCGGAGACGGGGCTGTATTATTATCGGGCGCGGTTTTATGATGCAGAAACGGGGCGGTTTTTGTCTTTTGATCCGATTTTGAGGGGTATAGAGCATACGACAGCATCTTCTTGTACAAAATCTCTCGGTTCCTTTCCGCTCAAACAACCCCAAGAATTAAATCCCTATGTTTATGTTGGGAACAATCCACTACTGTTTACCGACCCACTCGGTCTTGCGAGAATGTGCTGCCGCCTGCTTAACTCAATTGCTGGGAGTGTTTTTGGTCAACGGCATTGTTATATCATCGCAGATGACGGGACTCGCTATGGGTTATACCCGGAAAATGGTATCGGTGTTCCGCGCACGAATGACCCACGCGACACTGGAGGCGATTGCTACGATTGTCCTGCAATCAAATCTTCATGTCCCAAACAAAATGAATGCCTAAGAAAAGCCCATAATTCATATCCGACCACATCTTATAGTTTACTGGGACCTAACAGTAATACTTATGCCGGGTCTTTGGCACGATCCTGTTGCCAAGGTGGTGTTCCAAGCGGAGTGCACAGTGCTCCCGGAGTCAATAGTCCAACACCAGGAGGGCCTTAGAAAAGGTTTGCTTTATGATCAAAAAAAGGGTTCTAATTCCAATCATAAGGAGCATTGTTTTGGCTGCTTTTCTGTCTAGTTGTTATAGTGTGTCTCACTATTCGGGAGATGGGCGTCTTGTTGATAGGGGGCGAAGTGCGGCCACCGATCGTTATATATTGGATCTCGGAGAGGTAGATTTAAAAAAGCATGGCATATTTACTTACCGTTTGGAAAACCTACCCTCAGAATATTTTGTAATTGGCATTGAGATAGAAGCTCCATCAGAAAAGCGAACCCTGTTGGATCGCAAATTCATTAAACCGATCATTTTAATTGAGCTGATTGGATCTCAAGACGAAACGATCATCCAAGATCAATCATCGTTGGATGTGTGGACGTGGTCGGTCCGCGCTACAGACAACAAAGCGTTTGTGTACAGGAGAGAACAACCATCCACGTTTTTTGAGCCAATTACAAAGAAACGGTACGAATTGAGGATAGAAACTGTCCAGCCCGATCTTAGTGAATTTCGTTACACGGCCCGCCTTCTTGCAAAAGCAGGTGGTTGGAAATAACATCTATATAGCCTACGGATGTCAGTATAGAACTCATAGGGTCAAGTATAGAACTCATAGGGTCAGATCTTGACTTAGCATACAAGAGCCCCAAAGCCGGACGACCACTCACAAAAGTAAAAGGGTCAGGTCTTGACTTAGCATCTTCCAATCGATAGATTCACTTCCATGTCCCGCCCTTTGCGCATCGAATTTCCCGGAGCACTCTATCACCTCACCGCACGGGGAAACGCCCGACAGAACATCTTTTTAGACGACGACCGGCAACGCTTTATCGATCTACTCGGACGAGAGATCGAACAGCAACGCTGGAAGTGCTATGCCTACTGCCTCATGGACAACCATTATCACCTCCTTTTGGAAACCCCCGAGGCCAACCTCGTCCAAGGCATGCGACGTTTAAACAGCGTCTACACCCAATCCTTCAACCGCAGTCACGGTCGAATAGGGCAGGTCCTGCAGGGCCGCTACAAGAGCATCGTCGTCGAACGAGAAAGCTACTTGTTGGAACTCTGCCGGTATGTCGTCCTCAACCCCATTCGTGCGAAAAAGGTTAAACGTATTGGCGACTGGCCCTGGAGCAGCTATCGCGCCACTGTGGGAAAAGCCAAAGCACCCACCTGGCTTGAAATCGGATGGGTCTTGAAGCAATTCGGAACAAAAGACAAGACGCCCAAATTGCCTATCGGCGATTTGTTACCGAGGGAAGCCGAAGCGCCTCTCCCTGGGACGGCATTCGCGGGCAGGTGTGGCTTGGGGAGGACGGATTTTTAAAGCGAATGGAGTCGAAGCTAAAGAACAAGCACTCGAAAGAGGTTCCACAGGTGCAGCAGTTTCCCAATCGACCTGGTGCAGAAGCGGTTTTAAAAGCGGTCAGGGAGACATACCATGTCGAAAGGCGGGATATTCTAAACCGTTCCCATCCCCAAGGCTACACGGCGGCGGTCTATCTGCTTCGGCGTGTCGTCAACCTGCCCTTGCGTGAAGTGGCTAAGCTGTTTAACATATCGATCTCACGGGTTTCGAAGATTCAAAGAGAGGTGGAGGAAGAAGGGACAGATGAAAGAATGACTAAATTGCGAGAGAAGTACAAAGTCAAGACCTGACCCTATTCTAATGACCCTATTCTACTATTCTACAAGTCGTTGAGCACTACAGTTATTCGTCCTTCGGAGAGATGAAAAGCCAGAACGGCACCATCGACAATCCGTATGCCTTCACGGGCCGGGAGTGGGATGAAGCCGCAGGGCTGTATTTTTACCGGGCGAGATTCTATGATGCAACGACAGGGCGGTTTATTTCTTTTGATCCGATACTGAGGGGAGTTGAACATACCGAAACAAATACTTGCACCAAATCCATCAACTCCTTGCCGCTCAATTCGCCACAGGAACTTAGCCCCTATGCATATGTCATCAATAACCCTATCAGTCTTAAAGATCCGTTCGGAAAATCACCATGGTATGGTAATTACTGCGGCCCGGGAAAGAATCCGGGACCTCCTATAGATAAACTTGATGTAGCTTGTCAAGAACATGATGCTTGCTACGCTAAAGTGGGGTTGTCTTTTATGGATGTTGCATTTCCTCCTAAAAACCCTAAAAGTTTATGTGAACAAGACAAATGTGATGACAAGTTATGTTCAGAAGCAAAGATTTTTATATCAAAAACTTTCAGAGAAAAAGCAGCGCGCTTGATTGTAATAAGGATATTTTGTGATTAACCGTTTAAATTACGACGGACATCTAATGAAGCAAATGTTAATATATGTTGTTTTTCTAATCGGCATTCTCGTTGGAATTGTTCACTTTAAAATCGCGCTAAAAGCGATCTTTGTCTTTAC
>JBHHXH010000041.1:0-23651 GCA_046756925.1 Nitrospiria bacterium | reverse complement strand
ACCCCCGACCCCTTGGTTCGAAGCCAAGTACTCTATCCAGCTGAGCTATGGGCGCAGTAATACCGGCGGTTGACGGAACGCCATGGATATATTTCGACTGCCCGGCTTAACAGCAGCGTATTATAGATCGTCAAATCAGGAAATTAGGAAAGATGGCCTGGCCTTGATGACTGTATCCCATACCATCTTCGATCTCCGGTTCGGCGATCGTTGTTAAAATCTGCTTGTGTGTCGATCCTTCGGTCTCTTCTTTTGCGTCTTTCTCCACCTGTATGTTCATGTATTAAGCTGTGGAAGGTTTTTAATTCGATGCTATCCAGAAGACGCTCCGGTTTTTCCGAGGAAAGGATGGACTCGATTTCGGAGAACATCTCGGGAATGTAATTCTCCAGATTATACACCTCGGTGTTCTTTTCAATCATTTTTGCTTCCAAGGCAAGCAGTGCAGTCGTTTTGTGATTGATCAATTGATTTCTCATGGCCTCTACACCTATAAAAAAGCTTCACGAATGCGTTAATGCGTTTTAAGATTCTATGGGGTGAGTGAAGGGAATCGAACCCTCAACCACTGGAGCCACAGACCAGTGCTCTGCCATTGAGCTACACTCACCATTTAGCCAAAAACGCATTATAGCATAAGTTTTTTTGCGAGTAAAAGTCCTCTTGACACCCCGAGGAAAAAGCGATACCATCTGGCATTGTGGTCCAGCGCTTTGTAAGGCACGGCCTTTTCATTTTTATATCTAAGTATCTGAAGTCGCATCGAAATACCAGGCCCTTCGGGTCAGGTATCGTTGTATAACAATAAGGAGCCATGGTTGATAAAGGTATATGACAATCAAATCGAAAAGGCTTTAAAAGCCCTCAAAAGGCAATTGGCGAAAGAAGGCTTGTTAAAGGAATTAAAGCGGAGAAGTTTTTACGAAAAACCTTCAGTAAAACGTAAGCGGAAGCAGAAAGAAGCCAGAAAGAAACGTATGAAGGCGCAACGTTATTTGTCCCTCCCCAGGTAATCTCCTCGACATTCGACTGATATTGACGAGCCATCCAGGGAGTTGTTGATAACCGTTCTTTGTTTTTGAGATCCAAGTAAGGTCCTTTAATTACGTTTTCGTTTTTCATCCAAGACACAATCGTTATTTTCTTAAATTTATATTCAATACAAACGTTTTAAATCCTGGTAAATAAATGAATCGTGATCGAGGCGCTCTCCAGACTGAAGGAGGGGACAGGGCTTATGTGATTGATATAGAGGGTGCACATGGATATTGAACGGGCGACTTATTTCGAGATTGACTCCGAAGATAAACCCGGTCAATTGGCAAGGTTTTCGAATCAGATGTCTTTGGACGAGATCAATCTTGCCGGTGTATGGAGTTTTGGAACGGGCCGTGGAAACGCGGAGATTATCGCCATTCCCATCAATCCCCACGCATTTAGAAAAACAGCCAGAGAGGCCGGGTGGACCTTTCGTGAAGGGAGTTGTTTTCACCTTCGGGGAGAAGACCGGCCGGGTGCCCTTGCCGATACATTGGACCTGATCGCGAAAGAAGGAATTAATCTCCATGCGGTCGATGCAATGGGGTTTGATGCGCGTTTCTCCGCCTATGTTTGGTGTAACGAAGAAGACGTGGAGAAGCTACGAAAAGTTTTAAAAGGATGGTGATTCTTTTAGCAAATTGCCTCATTTAATTGACAATAAAATAGAGAGTATGATATATCTCGCCGGTTTGTAGGGTAAGACCGGGCTCCTCCGGGCGATATTGAAGTCTGGGAAAAACGATGAGCAAGGCTGGACACTTTTTCGTAGGTATGCCAATCTCGGAATCGAATTGGTTGTTGCGGTTTTACTCGGTGCCTGGGGGGGGCATCAGCTAGATCGCTGGCTGGACACCAGTCCTTGGTTGTTGTTGATCGGCTTTTTTTTCGGCGCCGCCGCGGGCATTCTTAACATCTTCAAGCTTATTGCTTCTGAACAAAGAAAGAAAAAAAACGAGTGATGTGGTCGTTGTTGGTTGGGGTTTTTGTCGGAGGTTTGTATTGTCTTGGCCTCCAAAGAACGGCGAGATGTCATTCGCTCCAGTCATCGACGGTCGAGGTTCGTCGCGCCCTTGGTGGTTTTTTCCTTCGACTGATCATCATATCCCTGGTTTTTATCGTTCTTGCTCGTTTTACGGTACTTAACATGCCATCGGTCGTTATCGCATTTATCATCGTTTATTCGACATATCTGCTTCAAGCTGCGGTCAGAGCGTTTGTCTGCGGCATGAAGCGAAGGCAATTGTCTTCAAAGTAGAGGTGTTGTATGGCAGAGGAAAGTCATGGGGTTGACCCGCTTCATCACTTCGAACTCCACCCAATCGTAGAAATACACTTTGCTGGAATTGATTTATCGATTACTCAAGCCGTGGTTTGGATATGGATTGCCGTGGCAACCATATTTATTTTGTTAACGTGGGTGGCTCAAACCCTGAAGCGGCACCCCATCGGCAAACAAAATCTCGTTGAAGCCACCTTCGACTTTTTGATGAAGGAGCTCGCAGTGAAGGTGATTGGCGAAGAAGGAAGAGCCTGGTTTCCTTTTATCGCGACCTTGTTCCTTTTTATCCTGATCTCCAGTCTTCTGGGTCTTGTGCCGGGTTCTTTTACACCTGCTTCGAATATCAACGTCACCGCTGCGCTGGCCCTAATGGTATTTTTTACGGTACAAGTCGTGGGCGTGCGTAAGCATGGATTCGTCGGATATTTCAAGGGTTTTGTCCCGCCAGGGGTGCCTGCGTGGTTACTTCCCCTGATGCTCCCGATAGAGTTTATCGGCCAACTGGCCAAACCCTTTTCATTGGCCGTTCGGCTTTTTGCCAATATGCTTGCAGGGCATATCGTCATACTGGTATTTTTATCCCTGATTATCATGTTAAAGAGTTATGTCATAACCGTATTACCCGTAACGGGCGTGGTTGTCATGAGCGCCTTTGAGATCTTTGTCGCCTTGATTCAGTCATTTATTTTTACCATATTGACGGCATCTTATTTGAAGGATGCCATCCATATGGAACACTAGGAAATTGGCAGGGCTTGCAACTTGTTGACGTTGACAATGAAAACAACAATGGAGATTGAAATGAGAAGGAGGATGAAAAGATGGAGGGATTAACCTATTTAAGTGCAGCTTTTGGAATCGCATTGGCGGCCTTTGGCTGTGCGCTTGCCATTGGACATCTTGTCGGCAAAACAATGGACGGGATGGCGCGGCAACCGGAAATGGCGGGAGAACTTCGAACGACCATGCTGATCGCGCTTGCATTTGTCGAGGCATTGGCCCTTTATACACTGGTGGTTAGTCTGTTACTTGTGATGACCAAATAAGAGGAAAGCGATGTTTGAACCTGAACCCGGTTTAATGATTTGGACAGTCGTTTCTTTTGCCCTTCTGCTCGGTCTTTTAAAAAAGTTTGCCTATAAACCGGTGCTTGAACTCATGGAAGGACGGGAAAAAGCGATCCAAGCGACCATAAATGAATCCGAGCAAAAACGTCAAGCGGCTGAAGATCTGCTTTTACAATATCAACAACAATTGAATGAAGGACGAGAAGAGGTCCAGAAAATGATTGAGGAGGGCAGAACGGCCGGTGAAAACTTAAAGACTGAAATCTTAGAAAAGACCTCTGAGGAAGCGAAAGGACTGATAAAAAAAGCCCATGAAGAAATCGAGCGAGAGAAGAAAAAAGCCTTGATGGAGCTTCAGGAGCGGGTTGCTGATATTTCGGTTGGGGTTGCCACAAAAATAATTACCCAAACCTTGGAGCCTAAGGACCACGAAAAATTAATTGAAGAGGCACTCGCCCAAGTGAAGGCGGATTATGCCAAATCCCAATAAAGAATTACACAGTGTCATTGAAAGCTATGCCCAGGCCCTTCTGCTTATTGCGAAAAGCGAAGGTTGCATCGATCAGGTCGAAAAGGAGCTGACCGATTTGAGAGATGCTTTGTCTCGAAGCAGCGATTTGGTCCCTTTTTTAAAAGATCCCAAAGTTACGTCCGAAGGAAAAAGCAAAGCCGTTGGCGACCTTTTAGGAAACGATGTTTCCAGGATTACTTATTTGCAACTTGGGCTTGCCGTCGAACAGGGATGGGGGGCGCTGCTTCCGGGGATCATCGATCATTTTTTTAAATTAACCTCCGAATCGCGAAAGAAGATCACCGCAAGGGTGATTACCGCCGCTCCAATTTCAGAAACAGCAGCCGAAAAAATAGAGAACACGCTATCCGATCTTGCCGGAGAACCTGTTTTTTTAAAAATGTCCGTCGATCCTAAAATTTTGGGCGGCATAACCGTTTATCTTGGGGATCGCATTATCGACGGCAGTCTTAAAAATCAGATCGACCGGATGCGGGAAGGCATTTCTGCGAAGATTTTAACCCAGAAGGGGAATGCATTTGAAGATTAAACAGGAAGACATTACAACCGTTCTACAAAAATATATTGAAGAATATAAGTCCCATGTCACTTTCGAAGAATCCGGAGCGGTGTTAAGCGTTGGTGACGGTATTGCCCGGATTTCCGGTCTAAAAAATGCTATGGCTGGAGAATTGGTCACCTTTCCCAACGATGTCGTGGGCATGCTGTTAAACCTGGAAAAAGACGATGTCGGCGCCATCCTGTTTGGCGATACCCAGCTCATTAAGGAAGGCGATGTGGTCAAGCGTACGGGCAAGATCGCGCAAATTCCGGTCGGTGAAGCCATGAAGGGGCGTGTCGTCGATGCCTTGGGACGGCCGATCGACGGCAAAGGGACCATCGTGACCGATCAATTTCGGGTCTTGGAAGGACTTGCACCCAGCGTGGTCGAACGGCAATCGGTTTTCGAGCCGGTCCAAACCGGCTTAAAGGCCATCGATTCCATGATCCCCATTGGCCGGGGACAACGGGAGTTGATTATCGGAGACCGTCAGACCGGCAAAACAGCCATTGCCATCGATACGATTATCAATCAAAAAAAGAGCGGTATCTATTGTATCTATGTCGCGGTCGGACAAAAATCGTCCAATGTCGCCGCCGTGGTGAAAGTTCTTGAGGAATATGGGGCCATGGAATATACGACAGTGGTGTCCGCGACCGCCAACGAGCCGGCCTCGATGCAATATATCGCGCCTTATGCCGGATGTACCTTGGGCGAAGCCTTTATGTACAACGGCGAAGCGGCGCTGGTCATCTATGACGATCTCTCGAAGCACGCCACCGCCTATCGTCAGCTCTCTCTCCTCCTTCGACGTCCACCGGGCCGGGAGGCCTTTCCGGGCGATGTTTTTTTTCTGCATTCCCGTCTTTTGGAACGGGCGGCCAAGCTCAGCGAAGAAAAAGGAGGTGGTTCATTGACGGCGCTTCCCATTATCGAAACGCAGGCCGGTGATGTGTCCGCCTACATCCCCACGAATGTGATTTCCATTACCGACGGACAGATCTATCTTGAGCCGGATCTTTTTTATTCGGGTGTCCGTCCAGCGATTAACGTCGGACTTTCCGTTTCCAGGGTTGGAGGATCGGCACAGACCAAAGCAATGAAGAAAGTGGCGGGAACCTTGCGGCTCGATCTGGCGCAATATCGCGAATTGGCGGCCTTCGCACAATTCGGGTCCGATCTGGATAAATCCACTCTAGCCCAGTTAAAACGCGGAGAGAAAATGGTGGAAGTCCTAAAACAGGGGCAATACCATCCTTATTCCTTGGCCGAGCAAGTGATGGCAATCTACGCCGGTGCCGCAGGCCACTTGGACGATTTAACGTCGGGAGACGTACAGGCCTTCGAGTCGGCTTATTTAAAAATGATGGCGGAGCAGCATCCCGATGTGATTCAAGAGATCGAGCAGAATAAAAAACTCGACGAGACTTTGAATAAAAAAATGGATGACGCCATCGTTGCCTTTAAGAAGGACTGGAAGCCGACAGGCGCCGTTTAAAGAAAATGGCCGAAACCCTCCGCGAACTAAAATCCCGAATCCGTTCCGCTAAAAAAACACAGCAGATTACGAAGACGATGCAGATGGTCGCTGCGTCCCGCCTTAAAAAATCCGAAATCATTTTTCGGCGTGCGAAACCTTACCATGAGAAGATGGAAATCTTCCTGTCGCATTTGATGGAATCATCTCAGGAAATCTCGCACCCGTTTTTCGAATCGAGAGAGGTCAAGACGATTGCCTTGGTGGTGGTCACCTCCGATCGCGGCCTTTGCGGCGGATACAATACTAATGTGATCAATTGCGCAGAGGCCTTTTTAAACGAGGAACGGTCTCAAGACGTCCAGCTGATCCTGATCGGGAAGAAAGGCTACGATTATTTTAAACGGCGTCAATGGCCGATTTTACTCAATTTTTTGGATCTGGCGGGAAGGCCCGACCGGCAAGTGATTTCTGAAATTACGGATCAGCTGATCGAAGCTTATCTTTCCGGGACCGTTGATGAAGTGGATGTGATTTATACCGAATTTGTGTCGGCTTTGTCGAACAAGCCGGTTTTGAAAAAATTTCTGAATTTGGAGCAGTCAAAAGCGGGTTTTAAATCGGATTTTATCCTTGAGCCGGATGTACAGACCATTGTCGATCGGTTCCTCGGCCGCCAGATTACCTCACGGATGTACACGGCCTTATTAGAATCGTTTACCGCAGAGAATTCTTCGCGAATGGTGGCGATGAAGAGTGCAACCGATAGCGCAAAGGAAATGATCGATCGGCTCAGCCTGATGGGGAACAAGGCCCGCCAGGCGGCGATTACAAAAGAGATACTGGAAATCGTGACGGCAGGCGAGGCGATGAAGGCCTAGACCCATGCCCTTTCTTTTTTTCTTTGAGTGTTGATGAATTAACGTAAGGAGTTTATTTATGACAACGGGAAAGATACTTCAAGTGATCGGACCGACGGTCGATATTCAATTCCCATCGGGTCAACTTCCCAAGATCTTAAATGCTGTTAAGATTGTAAACACAAAATCAGGTGCCGACTTAATTGTCGAAACGGCGCAACATCTCGGTGAGGATGTGGTACGCTGTATCGCCATGCGTTCAACCGACGGTCTTATTCGGGGCATGGAAGCGGCCGATCTGGGTCGGCCGATCTCCGTTCCTGTCGGCGAACAGTCGCTTGGCCGTATCTTCAATGTAACAGGTGATACGATTGACGGAAAAGGATCTATACCCAATCCCGATCAAAGATGGCCGATCCATCGGCCAAGTCCGGTCTTTGAAGACCAAGTCCCCGTCACTTCTGTATTGGAGACGGGAATCAAGGTGGTCGATCTGCTTGCGCCTTATGCAAAGGGGGGTAAGGTCGGACTCTTCGGTGGTGCCGGTGTCGGGAAGACGGTGATCATCATGGAACTGATTCGAAATATCGGCGCAGAGCACGGCGGCCATTCCGTTTTCGCCGGTGTGGGCGAACGAACGCGTGAAGGCAACGATCTCTATGCCGAAATGACGGAGTCGGGTGTCTTGGACAAAACCGTTCTGGCCTTCGGCCAGATGAACGAGCCCCCCGGTGCGCGTCTGCGGATCGGCCTGTCCGCTCTGACCATGGCGGAATACTTTCGGGATGAAAAAGGGGAAGATGTTCTGCTTTTTATCGATAATATCTTCCGTTTTGTCCAGGCCGGATCCGAGGTCTCCGCGTTGCTCGGCCGCATGCCTTCCGCCGTCGGGTACCAGCCCAGTCTGGGCACGGAGATGGGCGAGTTGCAGGAGCGGATTACTTCGACGACCAAGGGGTCGATTACCTCCGTACAAGCGATTTACGTGCCTGCCGACGATATTACCGACCCGGCCCCGGCGACAACCTTTACCCACCTCGATGCCACCACCGTGCTCTCTCGACAGATCGCGGAGTTGGGGATCTATCCTGCCGTCGATCCACTCGATTCCACCTCGCGCTTGCTCGACCCCCGAGTTATTGGCGATGCACATTACAATACGGCGCGTGCAGTCCAGTCGATTCTACAGAAGTATAAGGAGCTACAAGATATTATCGCGATTTTGGGCATGGACGAACTTTCCGAGGAAGATCGGCTGACCGTTCAGCGCGCCAGAAAAATACAGCGTTTCCTTTCTCAGCCTTTCTTTGTCGCAGAGGTTTTTACGGGAACACCTGGAAAATACGTTCGTCTGGAAGATTCGATCAAAGGTTTTCAGATGATCGTCGACGGCGAATTGGACGATCTTCCGGAACAAGCCTTTTATATGGTCGGTACTATCGAGGAGGTTCAGGAAAAGGCCGAACGACTTAAAAGTACTTGATTAGGACCATAAGGCTTGGAAGTGCCCTATGACACTCAAACCGTTTCATCTCACTGTGATTACGCCCGATCAGGTTTTTTTTGAAGGACAGGTTGGATCGATGGTCGTTCCGGGCGGCACCGGAAGCTTTGGTATTTTGGCCAATCATGCCCCCTTGCTTTCAACCCTCGATCCCGGTCGTCTTGTGTTGACGAAAACCGATGGGGGGAAACAGTATTTAAGGATCGGCGCCGGTTTTATAGATATACTCAATAACGACGTGACCCTCCTCACTGAATCGATCGAAACCGAAAAAAGTTCTTAAGGAAATGCGAATCCAATCATGAATCGTTTTTTCAAGGCCACAGTCTCCGGCTTCTGCGTTGCAAACTTCCAAAACCTTGAATCTCATCTTTCTCGCTCCTGCTCCTTTGACAGAAAGACATCGAGCCGCATAAACTTATATTGATTGTTTTTTGGGTCGGCATTTTATGATTCCATGGACTGATATCGATTTTGCTCTACTGGATATGGACGGAACCCTACTGGATCGGTATTTCGACGATTTTTTTTGGGAAGAGCATGTTCCAGAGCATTATGCAAAGGAAGAACGGATTTCCTATGAGGAAGCCAGAGACCGTCTCCTCGCGGCTTACAAATCTCAGGAGAAATCCTTAAACTGGACGGATGTCGACTACTGGTCGAACCGTCTGGGACTGGATATCGTCAAGATGAAGGAGGAGATCAGGGATCAGGTCCGGATTCACCCCGGTGTGGAACCTTTTCTGCAATTTTTGAGGGATGAAGGCAAGGAGGTCATCCTTGTTACGAATGCCCATCCGAAAACAGTGCGGATCAAGCTAGAGCAGACCTTGCTCCTTCCTTATTTTCACACGGTCCTTTGCTCCAGCGATATTGGCCTGCCGAAGGAAGAAATCGGTTTTTGGCGCGATGCGGCGCGGATGCTTCGCTTCAATAAGGCCCGATCCGTTTTAATAGACGATAATGAGGATGTATTGCTTGCCGCCCATACCTTTGGGATTAAACACATTATTCATAAGAATCATGCCAGCAGCCGTATGGCGCAAGAAGCTTCCGATATTTTTCCCTCCGTAGAACACCTGAACCAGTTGATCCCTTAAAAAAAGCAGCTTTTAA
The DNA here is from genome assembly GCA_046756925.1 of Nitrospiria bacterium. GTDB lineage: Bacteria > Nitrospirota > Nitrospiria > SBBL01 > JAADHI01 > JAJDBU01. The sequence continues at coordinate 14,234 of JBHHXH010000041.1, read as the reverse complement.
TCCCCGGCATTCATTTTTGCCAAGACATTTTTGACAGCGGCTTGATATTTTTCCAAGGCTTCCGGGGTGTCCGCTTCGAAGCGGAGCACCAAAGCCGGCTGGGTATTCGATGCCCGGATCAGGCCCCAGCCCGCTTCAAACAAGATACGAACCCCATCGATATCGATGGTTTGATGCCTTTTCGAGAAATATACACGGCATTTTTCGACCACTTCGAATTTTTTGTCGTCGTCACAATCGATACGAATCTCCGGGGTTGAGAAGGTATGCGGCAGGTCTGTAAAGTAGGAAGAGAGCGGTTTTCCCCCTTTGACGAGAATTTCGACCAAGCGGCATGCCGCATAGACGGCGTCATCATAGCCGAAGTAACGATCGGAAAAAAAGAGATGACCGCTCATTTCCCCCGCCAGCAGCGCGCCGCTTTCTTTCATCTTCGATTTAATCAGTGAATGCCCCGTCTTCCACATGATCGCTTGTCCGCCGAGGCGGGTCACTTCATCGTAGAAAACTTGTGAGGCTTTGACTTCCGAAATGATGGTCGCCCCCGGCCTTTCTTTGAGTATGTGTGCCGCGAAAAGGAGGGTCAGTCGATCTCCCCAGATGATATCACCTTTTTCATCGACCGCACCGATTCGATCCCCATCGCCGTCAAAGGCGATCCCGACATCGGCGCCCTCACGTCGGACGCAGTCGATCAGGTCTTTCAGATTATCGGGGACCGTTGGATCCGGGTGGTGGTTTGGAAACCGCCCATCCGGTTCGCAAAAGAGGGGAAGCAGGTCGCACTCCAACTTCTTGAAGATTTCGGGAGCGATCAGGGCGGCCGCCCCGTTTCCGCAATCGATGACCACTTTTTTATTTTTAAAACCTTTGAACTGGCCAATAAAATAGTCGAGATATCGATTTAAAAAGTGCTCTTCCAGCTTGACGGAACCCAATTGATCCGTGTTTTCATAATCTTCATTGTCGATCATGTTTTTGATCTGTTGAATCTCAGCGCCAAATAGGGTATGCCGGCCCCGGCAGAGCTTAAAACCGTTGTATTGACCCGGATTGTGACTCGCTGTAATCATGACACCACCGTCGACGGCAAGATGAAAAATGGAAAAGTACAGGACAGGGGTCGGACATTTGCCGATGTCAATGACATCGATTCCCGTGGAGAGGAGGCCGGACAAGAAGGCCGACCGAAGCGCCGGTGCGCTGAGACGGATATCGTAACCCAGAGCAACACATTTACCGCCGGCCCTTCGAATGATGGTTCCAAAGGCTTTTCCGATTCGAGCGGTAAGATCCTCCGTTAAATCCTCTCCGTAGATACCGCGAATGTCGTATTCTCGAAAGAGTGACATCCTATGTGGCTTTCCCCCTTTGTTTCTTTATTTTGGCCCTTCCGTAGTCATCCTGATATCGGATGATATCGTCTTCGCCCAGGTATGTTCCGGATTGGACTTCGATGAGTTGAAGGGGCACATCGGTCGGGTTTTCCAGACGGTGTTTGACCCCCATGGGAACAAAGGTGCTTTGATTGGCCTGAATGGTATAAACGCTTTCCCCGCAAGTCACGCGGGCCGTTCCGGAGACCACCACCCAATGCTCGCTCCGCTTGCGATGCCTTTGTAAGGAAAGCTTCGATCTCGGATTGACGACAATGCGTTTGATTTTAAAACCCTTCGCTTCTTCGAGAACGGTAAAGCGCCCCCAGGCCCGAATCACCGTTCGATGAACCCGGTGGGCCTCTTCTTTTTGTTTTTTTAAGATTTCCACCACCTTCTTTACATCCTGGGCGGATGATTTATCGCAAACCAGTGTGGCGTCATCGGTGTCTGCAACAACGATATCGTTTAATCCGACCGCGGCAATGACCCGCTTGTCGCCGTAGATCGTACTATTCCTACTGCCGACGTTTACGACATTGCCGGTGATAATATTTCCCTGGTCGTCTTTGGGGATGACCTCATCGAGGGCGTTCCAGGAACCGACATCTTCCCAGCCCATCTCGGATTCAATGACGGCGATCCGCTTCGATTTTTCGAGAATACCGTAGTCGATTGAGGTGGCCGGCAGGTCGGCATAAACCTCCTGAAGTTTTTTCTCTTCTTCTCCGGTCCCGATCTTTTCCTCTATTTTGCATAGCCCTTCGAAAAGATCCGGCATGTGGCGCTGAATCTCGGATAAAATGGTCGAGATCTTCCAAACGAACATCCCGGTATTCCAGAAAAATGTCCCCCGGTTAAGATATGCTTCGGCTACATTGGAATCAGGCTTTTCAATAAACCGGACGACATCGGAACAGGAAGATTGATGATTGAGTGTTTTACCTTTTTCAATATAACCATAAGCTGTTTCAGGGCGTGTCGGTTTTGCGCCGATCGTGACGAGATATCCTTCATCGGCTACCTTTTCCGCTTGTTTTAAGTTTTTTAAAAAGGCCGGTGTGTCTTTTATAAAATGGTCGGCGGAGAGGACGGCCATGGTTCCATCTTGAATTTGTTTGCGTAAGGTGACGGCTGCCAGGCCGATGGCGGCTGCCGTATTTTTCCCAATCGGTTCTGGGATAAAATGGGGGAGCGGTCCAGCTCCAGTTCCTATTTGAAACTGGATTTGTTCCGCTTGTTGCGGATTGGTGACGATGTATAAATTTTTTAGAGGAATCAGGTCCGAAACCCGGGACAAGGTCGCCTGAATCAGCGTCTGATTTCCGAAAATATTGAGAAGCTGTTTCGGATAGGCTTCACGGCTTAAGGGCCAAAACCGAGTGCCACTACCACCGGCTAGGATGACACCATACATTTCATATACCTCGGAAGTAATATGTTTCGGGACGTGAGGGCATTCAGCTTAAGATTGGATTGATCATTATTCAAGTTTTCTTTTGGTATCGATCTTTCACAGGTATGACGGCGAGGGATGTGTGGCTGGCCATCGACTAATTTGACGATTAATATAACAAAGAATGCCCGGCAATGCAATGTTATACGCATTCATATACAGCCTTTTAAAGATCAGTGGTTTAATGTGGGTGCAGGGGTCAAGCGGTTTTCAGTATACAAATCTTCATCGGGTCCGTGTTATTCGGTGGAGGAAATTCTATTTTTATAGGTGATTCCATAAGCGACGACCAAAATTGGCCTGCTTTTGAATCTGCGTTGTCGCTGAATGTTATTTCTTGAAATAAATATCGACGATCCAGCCACTTCGGATATTCCGCTCCCCAATACGAATGGTAATCGGGTGGGATGCCGAATGATAGGTCATGAAACGTCTGGCGTTTACCCGATCGACATTTTTCTCTTTCGATTGCCACTCCGTCTGAAGACATCGTTGCAGGGAATGGTTGACATGCACATACAAATCGGCTGTCTCTTCTTTGGACAAGCCTTCAGATGTGCGGCAATGATAGGCCTTGCCGTTCCGCCACCCAAAGCAGATCTCGAATCCCTGTGGGACACGCTTTCCGAAATGCTCTTCCGATACCAGATCCAGTTTGCCGCGGATTGATTTAAACCTCTTTTTCCCGCTCTCTAAAATCTCTTTGACCGCATCACAAAATGCAGGTCCAAAATCGTCCGTAATCTTTGCGAGCATTTCGAAATGTGCCTGTCCATTCTGATTAAAGCGTGGTGTCTCTATCGGATTGGGACTGGGAAAAACATCTTCTTTTACATGAATTAAATGTATTGAACCATTTGTAATAAAAATATTTTTTATTAAAGACTCTCTTTCCTCCTTGGCGATGGACATTTCAAAAGCAACAAGTACGAAGATTGGAACAAGGATGAACATGATTCTCCATTTACCTTGTCGGATGCTGAGCCTCCTTGTGTCGTTTTTTTGGTCTATTTTGCTCATCCTGAAACGATCCGGTTTGTTAAAGTATCTTGCTTATAATATAGGCGCTTTTTGAAGTCAAGCTGGTGAGCTGCTTCGAAATTTGACGTTGCAGTCACTGCGGAATTCCTCTATTCTCATCTGGCGATGAAAGACAAGATCATCCTCATTACCGGTGCAGGCCGTGGGATCGGGCGCGCTGCTGCAAGCATTTTTGCGGAAGCAGGCGACAAGGTGGCTATTTGCGCACGTAGCCAGGGGGAGCTGAACGGTGTTGCAAGGGAGATCGCATCGACGGGCGGCGCCGTGCGTCCCTTTCAGGTCGATATCGCCTCCCGACGTGAGATCCATCGGATGGTGGAGCGGGTTATTTCGGAATGGGGCCGGGTCGATGTATTGATCAACAATGCTGGGGTCCTGGGTCAAAAAAGCACCCTGGCGACGACCGCACCCGAGTCATGGGAGGAAGTGATTCGGATCAACCTCAACGGGTCCTTTTATGTGACACAGGCGGTGGTTCGCAAGATGATTCCGCAGCGATCGGGAACGATTCTATCCCTTTCGTCTTCCGTCGGGCGGAAGGGTCGGGCGACCTGGGGGGGCTATGCGGTGTCGAAGTTTGGGCTGGAGGGGATGATGCAGTGTCTCGCGGAGGAGGTCGCCGAATTCGACATCCGCGTCATCACGCTCAACCCGGAGGCGACCCGCACGAAAATGCGGGCCCTGGCCTATCCCGACGAAGATCCCGCGCGTTTGAAGGATCCCCTGGTGGTCGCGAAAGCGCTCCTTGCGTTGGCGAGGTCATCGGACCCTAGCCTGCACGGCTGTTCCCTGAACCTCTCCGAGTTGAAAATCGATGCGTGCTGAGACGGAGAAAGAGACGATGAAGGCGGTCCGCTTTCATCAATTTGGCGGCTCCGAACAGTTGGTTTTCGAGGATGCTCCCTTGCCGATGCCCGGTCCTGAGGAGGTGCGGGTCCGGGTGAAGGCCTGTGCGCTCAACCATCTTGATCTTTGGATCGGCGGCGGGATCCCGGCCTATCGGATTCAGCTCCCGCACATCCCAGGCTGTGATGTTTCGGGTGTCGTCGATGCGGTCGGAGAAGGGGTTTCTGCGGACCGGATCGGTCGCCGGGTCTTTGTCGCGCCGGGTCTTTCCTGCCTCCGTTGTCAATATTGTTTCTCCGGTGCGGACCATCTCTGCGACCGCTACCGAATTCTCGGTGCGGGGCCGCCCGGGGGCTATGCCGAATTCGTGACGGTTCCCGCGACCAACGCCATGCCGATTCCTGACGATTTCTCTTTCGAATCGGCCGCGGCCTTTCCGCTCACCTTTTTGACGGCCTGGCACATGCTCATTTCCCGCGCCGGGTTGAAGCCCGGGCAAGATCTCCTTGTTTTGGCAGGGGGAAGCGGTGTCGGCTCTGCGGCGATTCAGATCGGCAGGCTGGCGGGGGCGCGTGTCATTGCGACGGCGGGTTCAACTGCAAAACTTGAGGCCGCACGGGTTTTGGGTGCAGATTTGGTAATCGATTATTCAAAAGAAGACTTTTCGGAAAAGGTTGCCCAGATCACGGAGAAACGGGGTGTGGATGTGGCCTTCGAGCATGTCGGGCCGGCGACTTTTGGGAAAAGTCTGCGTGCGCTGGCGCGGCAAGGCAAATTGGTGACCTGCGGGGCGACCACCGGTCCGACGACCGAATTGGATCTTCGTTACATCTTTTCGCGTGAGTTGACAATATTGGGGGCGAAGATGGGAACGCGTGCGGAACTCAATCAGGTGACGCGACTGGTCATGACCGAAAAACTGAAGCCGGTGATCGATTCGATCTTTCCGCTGTCGGAGGCGCGCACAGCGCAGGAAAAGATGCAGTCGCGGGATTTGATCGGGAAAATTCTTCTTGTGCCTTGAAGGGGGTGCTACGGACCGTCGTATTCGTCCGGGAGTTGAATGGAAACCTGGTCGCCTTCGATCTTGACCGGATAGATCTTGACTTTCAGTTTGGGGTTCAGGGGAGACACGCCGTCCGTCACATTGAAGCACCAGTGATGCCAGGGGCAGATGATTTCTTTCCCCTGCAGTTCGCCGTCGGCCAGCGAGGCGCCTTGGTGCGGGCAGACATTGGATGTGGCGTAGACCGTCCCGTTCAGGCGATATAGGGCAATTTCGAATCGGCCGATCTCGACGGACTTCGCCGATCCAATGGGGATTTCGTCTATCTTTGCAGCGGGAAAATAAGGCATCATGTGTCTCGACAAAAAATCTCTGTATTATAATACAAAAAAGTTTTTTGATCAAGATCCATGGGCCGAAAGGGATTGCCATTCGGCTAGGGCAGACTGAGGAGGGTTGGATGAAAAGGGTGATTGAATGTGCGGTCAATAAAGATGAGGCGATCCCGATGGTGTTGGCCGAGGCGAACCCACCTTCGGACCGGATTGTCCTGTTGTGTCATGGCTTTATGTCGAGCAAGGCCAGCAGTACCAACCTGTTGTTGACGAAACGGCTGCTGGCGGAGGGGATCGCGACGGCCCGTTTCGATTTTTACGGCCATGGGGACGACAAGCGGCCCTTTCAGGATCTGACACTCACACGTTGTCTGCAGCAAACGGATGTGGTGCTGTCCAAGATTGTCGCATTGGGCTACAGAAAGATTGGATTGCTCGGATCGAGCTACGGCGGGCTGGTGGCGATTTTGACGGCGGCGGGCCATCCGGAAATCGGAGCGCTGGCGCTAAAATGTCCCGTGTCGGACTACCCGCCGATTTGGCGGACGCTCCTTGGAGAAGCGGGGATGGCGGCCTGGCGGTCGGACGGTGTGCTGACCTTCGCCACGCCGGAAGGACGCGCGCGGCTGGGCTATCCCTTCTACGAAGACCTGCTGAAATACGATGCCTACCAAGGTGCCCAGTCGATTCAGGTGCCGACCCTCATCATCCATGGCGATGCCGACATGGATGTGCCCTTCGAACAGAGCGAGCGGCTCTTCGAGACACTCTCTTCCGAAAAAGTGTTCGAGCCGATAAAAGACGCGGACCACACTTTTACAAAAGAGGCCGATTTTAATCGAATGACTGATCTTATTTTTAATTGGTTTATCCAATATTTAAATAGTAGTTCCTAAAGTAACTAGTAATATTATATTCAGGCGTATGTCCTCAACCCCGCTCATCAGCTGCCAATCGCTCGGCAAGTCTTACGGAACCCAATGCTTATTTTCAGACATCTCGCTCGGCTTTTTCGTAAACGAGCGACTGGGGCTGATCGGGCCCAACGGCTCCGGCAAAACGACGCTTCTCAAAATACTGGCCGGCATCGAAGGCCCCAGCGACGGAAAGGTCAGCCGCCGCCGTCAGGCCCGCATCTATTATCTCCCACAAAAGGATCGCCTCGACGCTGAATGCACAGTGCTTGAAGTCCTTTTTCAAGCCATACCGGAACGAATAGAGGACTGGGCCTCGGACAAGGACATCCGCAGCATCATCGATGGCGCGGGCTTTCCGGATTTGGATCAAGGGGTGGGGACGCTTTCGGGCGGATGGCAGAAACGGGCCGCCATCGCGCAGGCCCTGCTCCTAAAACCGGACCTCTTATTGATGGACGAGCCGACCAACCATCTCGATCTGGAGGGGATTTTGTGGCTGGAGGCGGTGCTCAACAAGGCCGATTTCGCCTTTGTGTTAATCAGTCACGACCGTTTCTTTTTGGAAAACACAACGAACCGGATTGTGGAGTTGAACGGGGCCTACCCGAACGGTTTTATCAAGGTGGAGGGAAATTACAGTCGCTACCTGGAACAACGGGATGCGGCCATTCACGCACAGGCGCGTCAGGAGGAGGCCCTTTCCAGCAAAGTCCGGAGGGAGCTGGCCTGGCTGGCGCGCGGCCCCAAGGCGCGCACCACGAAGGCAAAGCATCGGGTGGCTCAGGCCGCACTGCTTCAGGAAGACCTGGTTGCGGTCAAGGCGAGAATGGCGCAAAATCAACAGGCGCAGCTTGCATTCGATCCAACCGACAGAAAAACGAAAAAACTCCTCGAAGTCAAAAACCTCAGCAAGTTCCTCGGGGAGAAGACCCTTTTCCGGGATGTGCATTTCATCCTCTCGCCCGGTTTCTGTCTGGGGCTTTTGGGGCGAAACGGCAGTGGCAAGAGCACACTGATCCATCTGCTCAACGGCCAATTGAAGCCGGACAGTGGATTGATCCGGAGGACGGAGGGGTTGCAAATCGTCACCTTCGGTCAAAAGCGGGAGCAGCTCGATCAGGACCAGAGCCTAAAATCGGCCCTCTGTCCTTCAGGGGATCAGGTTGTGTACCGGGGCAAACCCATTCACGTCGTCGCCTGGGCCAAGCGGTTTTTGTTTACGGAGCCGCAGCTGGCCCTGCCGGTGTCGCGGTTATCGGGCGGGGAGCAGGCGCGGGTGCTCATCGCCAATCTCATGTTGCAGCCGGCGGATATCTTGTTATTGGATGAGCCGACCAACGACCTCGATATTCCCACATTGGAAGTCTTGGAAGACAGCCTGGAGGCCTTTACCGGCGCTATCGTCCTGATCACGCACGACCGCTTTCTCCTTGATCGCTTGAGCGATACGATTTTTTCGCTGGAAGGCAATGGCCGGACCGCGTTTTATGCCGATATCTACCAATGGCAGCAGGCCCGGCAGCACAGGGCGGCTTTGGATCGTCCCTCAGAAAAAGCGTCTCGAAAACAGACAGAAGCTGTCGAAAAACCTCCGCAAAAACTCAGCCACGAAGAACGGAAGGAACTCAAGCGCATTGAGGCGAAGATCGAAAAGGCGAGCGAGGCGGTCGAAGCGGTCAAGACGCAATTGCACGATCCGGCTATTCGAAGCGATGCCGAACGTTTGATGGCCCTGACCGAGGAATTGCAAGCCGCGGAGGAGAAGGTGGAAGGGTTGTATCGGCGCTGGGAGGAATTGGAGACGCGGAAGGGGTGATTCGCGTTTTGGAATAGATGATAGTGGCTTGCATCCGATCCTTTTAAGATGTCCCATTCAGGCCGGGCTGTCTTTAAACCCCCTTGACCCATCTTCAATTCATGTGTACGATGTACATATGGATGCGCTGACATTCGAGTGGGACGAACGGAAGGAAAAGGCGAATATCCGGAAGCATGGCGTCTCCTTTAGCGAGGCGCGGTCGGCCTTCTTCGATGAAGATGCCATCCAATTCTTCGACCCCGATCACTCCGAAGACGAAGACCGTTTCATCCTGCTTGGCATGAGTTTTAAACTGCAAACCCTGATTGTCTGTCATTGTTTCCGAGAGGACGAAAGGATAATCCGGATTATTTCCGCCAGGAAGGCGGATAAAAAAGAAATGCAATCCTATTGGAGATCAAGAAAATGAGGGACCATTACGATTTTTCGAAAATGAAAGGGCGTAAAAACCCCTATGTGAAATATCTGAAGCAATCGGTCACCATACGGCTGGACCGGGATACGGTTGCCTATTTCAAGACCATGGCGGAGGAGACGGGCATTCCTTATCAAAGCCTCATCAATCTATACCTGCGTGACTGCGCCGTCCACCACCGCAAATTGCAAATGAAGTGGGCCTCCTGAAGTGACTCATTTTGAAATTTCCGCCGGAGGCTTTGATAAGGGATGAGGGGTCATTGATGAAGGGGCCTTCAGGCTGATGGCATTCCGTGAAAAGATATTTTTACAATTACCCTTATCCCCATTCAACCCTAAGTCTTTGACTTCCTGAAAGAATACTATTATACATTGAATCCAATTGTAATCAATTACGGCAATTAGGCTGTATAGGACGTGTTGTGATTAACAAAAATGTGGATAGGAAAATTTAGATGGCAAACTTAATTGATTGGAATGCATTAATCCACAAATGCAAGTCGTACATAGGGGAATCTGACTACGCAACTACAGAGAAGCGGGCTTTTCCGCACATCGTTCTTGAGTATTTGTTCTCCCTTTCTCCGGAGGAGATTACTGACAGTATCACTGACGGATCTAATGATCGCGGCGTAGATGCTGTCTACATTGATGATCGCGATGACCGCAATGTTATTCATCTTTTCCAGTTCAAACATACAGCCAAGTTTGCCAAGGCAAAGAACCACTTTCCCTCCAACGAAATCGACAAAATTCTGTCTTTCTGTTCTGATCTTCTGAATGAAAGCGACAATATGGAGGATACCTGCAACACCGTTCTGTGGAAGAAGGTACAGGATATCTGGTTCGCGCTGGAAAGGGAAAACCCCTCATTCTGTATTCACTTCTGCGGCAATATGAAGTCCATGATGGATATGCAAAGGGACCGTATCCAGCGCGCTGTAGATGAATACGGGTCTTTCTCCGTTCGGCATCACTCATTGGATTCCATCGTGCAGATGTTTCTAGAAAAGAAACGGCCGAAGATTGATGCCACTTTGCAAGCTGTCGACAAGAACTACTTTGAGCGCACGGATGGAAACATCCGAGGTTTGATCTGCACGTTCGAGGCAACGGAGATCATCAGGTTGATAACTGATCCCGATGACCCCACAAAGGTCCGGCACGATGCATTTAATGACAATGTACGGATCTACCTCACACAAAAAAACAATGTTAACAAGAAGATCTTCACAACAGCCCTGTCCGAGAAGAACTCGGAGTTTTGGTATCTGAATAATGGAATCACATTGACGTGCGACACCTTTTCATACCAACCAGCTAAGCGCAGCCCAAAGATTGCTCTTACAAATGTCCAGATCGTCAATGGAGGCCAAACATCGAATGCGCTCTTTGAAGCCAACAGGAAAAACCCCGAGAAGGTCCAGGACGTACTTGTGCTGGGGCGGATTTACGAGACACGTACGCGTGACATCACATCGGAAATCGCGGAAGCAACGAACAGCCAAACCCCTATCAATACTCGGGATCTGCACTCTAATGATGATATCCAAAAGAAGCTTGAGGAGGGTTTTTCCGACCAAGGTTTATTTTACGAACGAAAGTATCGACAACATTGGAAGCAACCTAAAAAGAAACGGGTCGATGCGCTGACTGCGGGACAGGCTCTGCTGGCATACTCCGTTGGCTACCCGGAGGTCGCGAAGAAAGACAGGGCCCGAGTATTCAGGGATCTGTACGACAATATCTTCAACGAGGAATGCACAACCCAAATCCTTATTACCTCGTTGAGACTTTACGAAACGATCCAGGAACAAAAACGCGAACTGCAGAAGAAGATAAGGAAAAAAGAGAGTTTTGACACCTCCCAGCTGTTCCTTATTGATGGCGGCTACCATGTTCTCTTTGCGGTATATGAATTGTGCGAAGCGGAATCTGTCGACCCATTTGATTTAAATAAAGCAAAAAAGTTGATACCTGAGGCCATCAAGCTTGTTAAAGACCTTGTAAATGCTGAGATTGCTGCCGATGAGACATTCTCAACAAACCGGTACTTCAAGGATGCCAAGACAAAGTCACAAGTGCAGAGGAAGATCGCGTTGCGACCAATCGTCAAAAAAAAGATTGCCTTAACAAAAGCATCCACTGGACGCAGAAAACCGGGAAGGCGCATCTTGCGCGGATGATGCATCACGCTGGCCACCACTCTAAGCGTGATCACAAGGAGGCCCCCGCATTGAAACCTCTGGTGCGAACCGCTGGTATCGAAGACATGCCGGTGCTAGTCGGTCTGATGGGCGAAGCGAAAGCGGTCGGGGCTACATCGTCCTGAACTTGGGCTTCAGCATGGAATATGGCGGGCTGCGCGGGTTCGTGGACGATTTATTCGTGCGGCCCGCAGAGCGCGAGAAAGGCCTGGGCGCCGCCGTCCTCAAGACCGTCAAGCAGCACTGTCGCGACCGGGGGGCGTCCGGGCGCTGCTGGTCGAGACCGGCCCCGAAAACCATCCTGCGCGGGGCGTCTATACGCGGGCCGGATTCGAAGAGAATGGACGACTGCTTCTCGCACAGGCCCTCGCGGGTGAATAGATGGACCGCGATGGTGTTTCTGTTGCTTGCAAGTGTAAGGACAGAGTTGTCGAGGGCGCTGCCGCTTCGAGGACTTCGCCGGTGCGCGCGCTTCGCATCGAACATGTCCGGCCGACCGATGATGACCGGGACATCGAGACCTTCAATGTCGATTTCAACGCCTTTCTTTCTCATATCCAAAAACTGAATCTTGCCATCTATGCCGGATTGACAGCCGGCTATGCCAATGGCTACACCTTCGCCGATTATCCCTTCACGTGGAAGGTTGCGGTACCTTGATCGTTTAAACGAAATTTTTCCGGCAGGGGAACTGCTACAATTTTATGTGGCGCGGCGGCCCGGTAGTAGCCTATCATATGGGCCTGTCCAAATCGATCATCATGGCTTATCAATGGGCGCATCTGTCGAACGGACAGGGCCTTGGGTCGCAAAACACCTCTTACGATGCCGAAGGCTTTGCGCTCCGGTTGATGAATGTATTCTAAATATATCGGAAATGCGATAGGAGGGGACTGAGAAATGCCGAATCGTATTGTTTGGTTTGACCTGCCGGTGCGCGACTTGAATCGCGCGATACAGTTTTATTCGGAGGTGCTCGACGCGGAAATCAAGGAAGATTTTCCGGGTGTCGCTGTTATCGCGCATAAAAAGGACGCGGTATCGGGCTGCTTGTTTCTTAGCGAGTCGCAGCAGCCTTCCAAAGAGGGGACACTGATTTACTTTAACGTGCAAGGCAGGTTGGCGGCCGCCGTGGATGCGGTGAAAAAGAACGGCGGCCAGGTTGAACAGCCGCCGCATGAGATGGGTCCATTTGGAAACCGGGCCATCGTGATCGATAGTGAAGGCAACCGTATTGCTCTGCATTCGGCCTAGGTCGTGTCGATTAAGGCAAAAAGGCTCGGACCTCTCTTTATAACAGCAGTCGGTGTTTCTCGTCATGGGAGGATATATGAACTTAAAAGTCGGTCAACGCGCCCGCCGGACGCTCACCGTGACGCAGAGATCCCGGGTGACTATAATCCGCTGCATTTCGATCAGCGCTTCGCGGCGGCAACGCCATTTGGGAAACGGGTTGTGCAAGGAGGCATTACCGCCGGTATCCTCAACGCCATTGTCGCAGAGGAGATGCCGGGTTCGGGAACGGTGTTCATGAGCCAGCAACTGGAATACCTGGCACCTGTTTTTATCGAAGACACCATCACCGGAGAGGTCGAAGTGCTGAAGGTCCATGAGCTTAAGCCGGTCAACCATCTTCGGGTAATAGTGTGTCGTTCGGACGATCAAGTCCTTTTAAAGGGCGAGGCCTGGTACTATACCTTCTTCGGCCCGCCCGATGCCTAAAGCGCACACCTTCCGGATCGTCTCCCTAACAAGCATCGCCATGATTGCGTTCGCGGGGAATTCGCTGTTCTGCCGCATGGCGCTGAAGCACACGAATATCGACGCCGCCAGTTTTACATCCGTTCGTATTTTTTCAGGCATGGGCATGCTGTTGTTCATTGTTCGCATGCGCAGCGGCCGGTTTGGCGTGGAGGGCAACTGGCCACCGGCAGCGGCGCTCTTTGTCTATGCTGCTGGTTTTTCCTATGCCTATGTCAGCTTACCGGCAGGAACGGGCGCACTCTTGCTCTTTGTGGCCGTTCAAGTGACCATGATCGGTTTTGGTTTGTGGTCTGGAGAATGCCTAAAGAAACGCCAAATCATCGGTCTATGCTGCGCCTTCGGAGGCCTTGTCGGATTGTTGTTGCCCGGATTGACCGCGCCGCCCTTGCAAGGCCAATATTGATGTTGGGGGCGGGCATGGCCTGGGGGATTTATTCCTTGCGCGGGAAGGGGGTTGCCGATGCCACCCTCGCCACAGCGGGCAATTTTCTGAGGGCCGGGGTCTTGTCAGTGGGCTTAAGCTCGCGGCCCTTCCCTGGTTTCGCATGGATGGCCCCGGACTCGTTTATGCGATGCTCTCGGGCGCCCTGGGCCTCCGGTCTCGGTTATGTGCTTTGGTACATCGCCTTGGGCGGTTTAAAGGCAACCGTGGCGGCGACCGTTCAGCTCAGCGTTCCAGTCCTTGCTGCGATGGGCGGGGTGATTTTTCTCAACGAAGCGATGACACTAAGGATGGCTATCGCACAACGGTGATTCTGGGTGGGATCGCCCTGGTCACGCTGGATAAACATCCAAGTAAATCGTTGAGGAAAACGGCCAATTAATCGGCACGGGGTCTGCCCTGTTAGGCGGCGGCGCTGTGAGTACCAAGCCGGCTTGACTAAATTTGACCCTTTTGATCAAATTCGGGCCACTATATTTCTTGGCGGTTTCAAGATTGAAGTGCAACGAAATGAAAATGTTTTTTAAAGTCGAAAGACTCAGGCATAAACTGCATTATTGACTAACGCATAAATAATGTCCTATCCTTCTGGCAGGAGGTGATCTATG
>JBHHXH010000040.1:0-24587 GCA_046756925.1 Nitrospiria bacterium | reverse complement strand
GAGTACTTGGCTTCGAACCAAGGGGTCGGGGGTTCGAATCCCTCTGGGCGCGCCAATAAAAACATTGACCAAGAACCCCATTATATCGCTGAAATCATTCGGAGGGTGGTCCATAAACGCAAGACAATAGCACTTGAAATGCCTTTGACAAACCTGAGGTTCAAGAAGGGGCTGACACACAAACGCTGAAGATGAAACGAAACCGATTGATCTTATTCGTATCCATTTGGATTGTTCGACTGCCACCGCCACGCATCCCTGCACATTTCATCCAGATTTAATTTTGCCGACCAACGAAGTTCGCTTTTCGCTTTACGGGGGTCGGCAAAACAGGTTGCGATATCCCCTTTGCGCCGGCCGGCGATCTTGTAAGGCACCTTTTTTTGGGAGGCCCGCTCGAAAGCCGACAACACTTCAAGAACACTGTATCCCCGTCCGGTCCCGAGGTTATAGACGACCGCACCGGGATTCGAAGCCAGTTTCTCCAAAGCCCGCAGATGGCCAAGCGCTAAATCGACCACATGGATATAATCTCGAACGCCCGTTCCGTCTTTGGTTGGATAATCGTTTCCAAAAACAAACAGCTCCTGGAGCTTGCCCACAGCCACTTGCGAAATAAAAGGCAAGAGATTGTTCGGGATGCCGTTCGGATCTTCCCCAATGAGTCCGCTTTTCTCCGCTCCCACAGGATTAAAATATCGGAGAATCACAATATTCCATTCGGGGTCTGCTGTATAAAGGTCCTGTAGAATCTCTTCAATCATCCATTTCGTCCGACCGTAGGGATTGGTTGGAGCGACTGAGGCCTGCTCTTGAATCGGCACGGTGTCCGGGTCGCCATACACGGTGGCGGAAGAACTAAAAACGATGTTCTTTACATGGTATTTTTTCATCAATTGGCAGAGATGAATCGTCCCAGAAACGTTATTATGATAGTAATTTAAAGGGATGGTGACAGACTCACCGACGGCCTTAAGACCGGCAAAATGCACGACGGCATCGAATGGCCCCCGCAAGAAGACCTCCTCCAAACCCTTCCGATCAAGCAGATCGACTTTGTGAAAATCGAGTGTTCTTCCGCTCAAACGCTCAACTCTCTTTAAGGCGTCTTCACGGCTGTTGCTCAAATTGTCGATGACGGCAACCGCGTGTTCCTTTTTTAGTAGTTCAAGGCAGGTATGACTGCCGATATAACCCGCTCCACCCGTGACCAATACCCTCATCGTTCAGCACCGAGACACACTAAAATGAGTCCTTCCTCAAAGAAAATTCGAGATGTCCTACGATTGTACAAAGGTCTGTCAACATTAAAATAGCAGAAAACGCCTTTTATCGAAGCGCCTGCTGGAATTCACCCACTTCACAATATTCCAATTTACATATGAAGATAAGAGAGACATGCCTGGAACGGAATATATAAAAACAGGAACAGATCAAAGAAAATAATAAAAAAGACAAACACCTTCCTTTACTGTCATTGGGGGTGATTGGTTGAATGAGAGATCATCTTTTTCCGAGACTTCTCTCGTATAAAAGGACCAACCATGCTTCTTCTTCCGTAATGACGCTTCCGACCATGGGCATCATAGCAGTTCCCGGTATGCCGTTTTGAATGACCCAGAAGAGTTCGCCATCCGTTCGCATGGCATGAAAAGCGGTGTTGGTAAAGTTCCGTGGCGAAGGATCAAACCCAGGGGCCGCCAAACCATCTCCCCTCCCCGATTTTCCGTGGCAAGTAAAGCAGGTGCCTTTGTTGTCATATAAGTCCTTCCCCTTGGCAATATTTTCGGGAGTGGCGGGAAAAGGATTGCTGAGGGCCTTGATCTTTTCAAGTTTTTCCAAGGGCACCCGGCGGATCGATAAATCCGCTTCCTCCGCAAAAGAAATCGAAGTCATGGATATCGCCGCCAATAAAACGCGACTCATATATTTAATCACATTTGCCACCTTTTCGAATTTATGGAATATCGTGCAGGCTTCGCTCGTAAAGGATAATCAAGGCAGCCTCTTCATCGGTGATCACACCGGGGGCATATGACAGCATACCACTTCCGGCAATGCCATTATGAATGACCCATCTAAATTCACCATCGGATTTTAATTTCAAGGAAGGATTATGGAAATTTCTCGGGGCCGGATCTAAGCCAAGACCCGCAAAACCATCCCCTCGGCCGTCCGGGCCGTGGCAAGTAAAACAAGTTCCTTTTCCGGTAAAAAGCGCACGGCCTCTGGCGATATTTTCGGGTGTGGCGCGAAAAGGGTTTTTCCATGCCCTGGCATTTTCAATTTGATCCACCGGCACGCGAGGCAAGGTGGGATCCCGCTCCTCCGACTTCCCGATGCCGACGCCGAGAAAAGACGCGGAAATCAATACGAAAATCATGATCCATATTTTCATCTATACCCTCCAAACTGGCGATGGGATCGAATTTTATTTATTTGGAATGAATGTATTAATTAATATCTTATCGGTATGTTATGAATGCAACTTCCATAAAATATTTACTATATAAAGAGATTTACCGGCCTGTCAAGTTTTTTAAGGAGTTGACACCCCCCGTGCCGTCCAGTAAAATATCGCCGTTTTCGACCTGTGATGATCTGGATAAAATGCGTCTAAGCGCACTTCCTCTGGTTATAATCTGCCTCTTGAATACAAGCTGTTTTCGGCGAACGCCGGAAGGAATGGTCGCCATTCCAGCCGGCGAATTCATTATGGGAACGGATGCGGTAGACGATTCCCTGCTCGCCGCAGAACACGGGATTGTAAAACCGTGGTTCGTCGATGAGGGTCCCGCACACAAGGTTTATCTTCCACTGTACTACATCGATAAAAACGAAGTTACCAATGCCGAATACGCACAATTTTTAAAAAAAACAAACCATGCCGCACCCCCCTATTGGGAAAACGAAGCCTACCCGGAGGGACAAGATCAACTCCCCGTCGTCATGGTGAAATGGGAAGATGCCCAACAATATTGCCATTCGAAAGGAGGTCGCTTGCCCAGCGAAGCCGAATGGGAAAAAGCCGCCAAAGGTGCGGACGGCAGGATGTATCCTTGGGGAGAGACATTCGACATAAAAAAAGCGAATATTGGAGGATTAACGGGAAATCTCCAAACAGTCGGCAGTTATGACTCCGGAATCAGTCCGTATGGCACACTGGATATGATTGGAAATGCCTGGGAGTGGACGGCCGATTGGTATCGCGCCTATCCGGGCAGCACCTACAAAAGCGACAAGTTCGGACAACGCTTAAAAGTCATTCGGGGCAATTCCTGGTCGTCGATCGGGCATTTCCCCCCCGACGTCCACCAAGAACTGGTAAAATACCACTCTACAACGACCTTCCGGCTTTTCGCGCCGCCTGAAGCAACCATCAGCGATGTCGGTTTCCGGTGCATACAACCGGCCTAAGTTTCAACACACGTCAATTCAATGTTTCTTGATCACCCTGATCTACCTTCATAAGACCAATCGGGCATAAGGCGAATCGGGAAGGAATCACTGATGCCAAAGGAAAATGGGGGCGCGATCGTGATGCCGAATCTCCCGAGCACACGGGCAAGCGAGAAACCCATTATCAAATCGGTCTCTTCGAACAAGCTCTCTCCCATCGCACTTCTGCGCCTATGTGGATGGGAAGAAAATGCGGTTCTACTAGATGGGTCAATGGGAGGATGGTTTGAGGGGGCATTTTCGTTGGTGGGTGGACAACCTTTCGGAATTTTTCAAAGTAATGGGAGGTCGGCTCGATTCGACTATCTTCGAGCGCATCATCGGCGATCTTTTTATTCAGTCGGCGACCCGGCCGCTTCTCTCGAATATTGGCTCGAGCGATTTGAAATAAAAAAAAAGAACAACCCGGTTTCCTCCAATATCCCCTTTTTATTCGGTGGAACCGTTGGATTCCTCAGTTACGATCTGATTCGGCAATTTGAAACGATCCCCCCTCCCCGCAAAGAGGATACGAATACACCGGATATCGCGCTTTTATTTTTAAACTTTTTTTTGCTCATCGATCATCTGAACGAAGTCATCCATATCGTCTTTAATCCCCTCCCAGAAATCCAAATGGGGGGAGACAAAACCGCGGTCTGCAAGGCCGGCCAAGAAAAAATCGATGCGATTGCATTTACGATATCCAATACGGACCTCAGGGATGACCCGCAACCGCCGTTCTTCTCGATAAAGGTCGATACGGATTGCACCGCCGAAGGCTATATCGAAATGGTCCGTCGCGCAAAAAAATATATCTCGTCGGGAGACATCTTTCAAGCCAACCTGTCCCACCGCTTCACAGCGCCCTATCCCTACGAATCTCTCCTGGGCCTCTACCACCGCATGTGCGCCTTAAACCCTTCCCCCTTCGCGTCCTATATCGACTTCAAGGGAATACAAATCGCCTCCAATTCACCTGAGCGCTTGGTTCGCGTGACAAAGGAACAGGGCAAGCACATTGTCGAAACCCGTCCCATCGCCGGAACAAAACCCCGCGGGGAAAACCGCTCGGAAGATGAAATACTGGTTCGATCCCTCAACACGAGTTCAAAAGAGCGCGCCGAACATTTAATGCTGATCGATCTGGGAAGAAACGATCTGGGGAAAATCTGTCGCTATGGGAGCATTTCGGTGGATTCAATGATGGCGACCGAAAAATATTCCCACGTATCCCACCTCGTCTCGAACATTCGCGGAGAATTGCTCGAAGGGACAAGCGCTCTTCAGATCATCCAAGCCCTCTTTCCCGGAGGGACCATCACCGGTGTCCCGAAAATACGATGCATGGAAATTATCTCAGAACTTGAGAACCATGCAAGGGGGATCTACACGGGCGCCATCGGATATATCGGTTTCGACGGGGAAATCGATTTGAATATTGCGATAAGAACCTGTGTTCGATATGGACACACCATCCAATATCAGGTGGGCGCCGGCATCGTCGCAGACTCAGATCCCCTAATGGAATATGAGGAAACCCTTCATAAAGCGACTGCATTTTTAAAAACCATCGACCCTTCCTATCACGCCGCGGCCGCCGAAAGGAGTTCGCCCGATGTGGGTCTACCTGAATGACCGCTTCGTCTCGGAAGCCGAGGCAAATGTCCCCGTATTCGACCACGGCTTTCTCTATGGCGACGGCTTATTTGAAACCGTCCGCGCCTATTCCGGCAAGATCTTCGCCCTAGAAACACACCTCGAACGGCTGTCCGTTTCATCGAGACAACTCGCACTTCAAATACCACCCATCCAAACCATAGAGAAACGCTTATACGAAACCCTTCATCGGAACTTTTTGGAAGAAGCCATCCTCCGTTTGACCATCACGCGTGGCCGGGTTGCCGCCGGTCTCCATCCGGAACACTGCGGCAAGCCAAGCCTCGTGATTGCATCCCGTCCTTGCGAAAACCATTCGGAACGTTACAACACCGGTGTCTCTTGTGGAACCGTATCGATCCGACGTGTGAGTGCCTTTGAGGGCGACTCCGGATTGAAATCCCTGAGCTTTCTAGACCACATCGCAGCAAGACTGGAAGCCGCTCAAAACGGTTTTTTTGAAGGCATCTTTCTCAACAGGGATAGATACCTCACCGAGGGAACGGTGAGCAACCTTTTCTGGATTCGCAACCAAGTGTTGCAAACGCCCATCCCATCCGCCCCTGTGCTCAATGGGGTAACGCGTCAAATCGTGATCGATTTGGCGAGAAAAAACGACATTACTGTTGAAGAAGGATTATATCCTTCGGAAGATCTCATGTATGCGGAAGAAGCCTTCCTAACCAGCACGGGATTCGAACTCATGCCCTTGACCGAATTTAACGGACGAAAAATCGGTTCCGGACAACCGGAAAAGATAACCCGAAGACTTCACGGAATATTCAGACATTTCATTGAAGGATCGCTTGAATAAAAAAAGTGTATAGAAATAAACGTATCCGATGGATTTTCGATCCTTTCCGTCCGGCGCTCTTTTCATGTCTTTCCATCAAAGCAACCGAAAAACAAAACCAGCCCCTCATGTCCGGTCGGATACGCCGACGGAGGAGCGCCAACCCCACGGAGAACAGCGAATGAATCTTGCTTTCGCTTTTCGGCTTATGCTAAATAAACCGCCACCATGACATACGCGAATACAATCAATTATTTGTACCGACTGCAGCGGCACGGTATTCGCCCAGGGCTGGATCGGATTTTATCCCTCCTCACGATTTTGAATCACCCGGAAAAAGCCTTTCCATCCATCCACATCGGCGGAACGAATGGAAAGGGTTCGACCGCCGAAATAACGGCGACCGTGCTGGAGAAAGCAGGATACCGTGTCGGGCTCTATACGTCTCCCCATTTGATCGACTTCTCGGAACGGATCCGCATCGGTGGAAAAAGCATTTTGGAAGAATCAGTCGTCGCCTTAACGGAACGCATATACGGCATGGTCGACTCCCGCACACCCTCGCTGTTAAAACAGATCACATTTTTCGAATGGACGACTGCCCTGGCCTTCCTTTATTTCGCGGAATCGAATATCGACATCGCCGTCGTCGAAGTCGGGCTGGGAGGACGGTTTGACGCGACCAATGTCTTAAAACCGCTCGTGACGGCGATCACCCTCGTCGATCGTGACCACGAAGCCTATCTTGGGGACGGCCTCCTCGACATCGCCAATGAAAAGGCGGGAATCATAAAAGAAGGAGTCCCCCTGATCACTGCGGCAAAACAACCCGAGGTTTATGCACACCTCGAGAACATGGCAAAACGAAAAAAAGCCCCCTACTACCGTGTTGGCAAGGAAATCACCCTAACGATCGGTCCATCTTATCCGGAAACACAAGGGAAGATCTCCTTGGAAATCTCCTCTTCGGATTTGGGAGAATACACACTTGATCTACCCCTTTTGGGCCGTCACCAAGGCGACAATGCCGCGATCGCAGTCGGCATCATCGCGTTGTTGAATCGACAAGGGTTTCCCATATCGAAATCAGCCGTCGCGGAAGGAATCCGCTCGGTCCGCTTAAACGGACGGCTGGAGATCATCAAACACAAACCCCGAATTCTACTCGATTGCGCCCACAACCCTCACAGCGCCCAGGCGCTCGCTGACTTCTTGGACGAAACATCTAAGACGCGTCAAGGAAAACGATGGATGATCTTTGGTGTCATGCAAGACAAGGACATCAAGGGTATTTTAAAGCCCCTTATCCACTGGCCCGATGAAATCGTCTTAACGCGTCCAAAAATCCCGCGCGCTGCCGATCCGAAAGCAATCCAAGCACAGCTCATGGCCTTATCTCTGGAAAACGGGCGGCAAGATCTACGGGTTACGATCCATGAAAAGGTCGCCCATGCAATTTCTGCCGCAGAAAGGCGCATGCGCCCTCAAGACCGTCTCACCGTCACCGGATCTTTCTACACCGTCGGGGAGGCACGGGCCGCGCTCTTGCAAACAAGCCCTTCCCCGATTCGAGGATAGATGACTTCTCGTCCCGATCGCTCCGAGTCCGAAGCGCAGCGATCCTTCCGATCCAGGTGCATTCATCCGATAAAGCATTCGGCGCAGCGGCGACTCCGGCGGACCTTTTACTGGTTATGTTGTATCCATGCGATCGTATGGATGCCGCCGACCGTATGGGCTGAGGAGGGGAAGGCACCCGTGCTTCTGAAGGCAGACCAACTCCAATATTTTAAGGGAACAGACACCTACCTGGCGACCGGCTCGGTTTCGATTCGACAAGGCCCTAAACAAGTCGATGCCGATTCACTCCGTCTCAAGGGGAAAACCGGCCGGGTCGATGCATTTGGCAACGTGCATTTCTTCGATGGAGAAAACGCCATCGAAGCCAATCGAATCACATTCAACATCGATTCGGAACTCGGTGTTCTATACCAAGGAAAACTTTTTTTAAAAAAAGACAATTACCATATCGAGGGGGAAAAGATCGTTCGGAGCGCAATCGATCATTACGAATTGGAATCGGGGTCATTCACCGCATGCGACTGTCAAACGTCGCCGGCCTGGCGCTTTCGCGCAGAAGCGCTGAGTGTGACGACCGACGAATATCTATTCGGAAGAAACGTCGTATTCTATCTGAAAGACATTCCGGTCTTCTACATCCCCTATTTCATATACCCCGTAAAAAGAGAGCGGCAGACCGGTTTGCTCGTCCCTCACATTGGTTACAGCACGCGATACGGGCTCCGTTACCGACAGGATTTTTTTTGGGCCATTTCCGGGAACCAAGACGCCACTATTTCGTTTGATCTTCGGGGAGACACCGGAAACGGCGGCGGCCTTGAATACCGCTATGTGTGGTCTAAAAATACACATGGGCAGCTTAACACATCCTATTTTCGAGACCAAGAAAATGCCTTGGATCGATGGGAACTCCGTTATTCCCACGAACAGCGTTTTTCAAAACGGGTGAGTGGAAAACTCGACATGGTCTATATTAACGAAAACGACCACTTTCAAAACCTCTCGGATCAAACGGCGGATCGGGCGCTTCAAAATATCGAATCGAATCTATTCTTAACCTATGAGGGACAGTCGTCCTTTGCATATCTCTTGGCCCGTTATACACAAGCACTCACCTCGCCAAGCAACGACGATACGCCGCAAAGACTGCCGGAAATCGGCTACAACGTGATCGAATATCGGCCCGGAAAGACGCCTTTTCATCTCAACCTCGATAGCTCCGCCGTCCATTTTTGGAGCGAAGGGGAACTGAATCTGTATCGGGTCGACCTCTACCCCAGTGCGGCTTTGCCCATTCACCTCGGGTCATTGGCCACCTTGACGCCGTGGATCGGTTTTCGAGAAACTTGGTACGAACACGGGGCGGCAAGCCTGGAATCGTTCAGCCGGAAGGTCATCCCTTCGGGTGTCACATTGGAAACACAGGCGTACAAAAGATGGACATCGATCACACATACCATTTCAGGATCTGTTTTTTATGAACACATCCTCGTCAGTGGAGACAACGATGTGCCTCAAATAGACGAATTGGATACTCTCCAAGACCGAGAAACCCTCACCCTTTCGCTGGTGCAGCGTCTCCTCACCCTCGGTGATGACGCGAACCCCAGGGAAAAAGCGATTTTGAGGCTCACGGAATCCCTCCATCTCGATCGGATACCGGCCGCCGCTCTCGATTCCCGACGTTTTTCAGACCTCCGCGGTGAGTTAAAGATGCTTCCCCTTCCCCATTTCAAAATAGAAGTGGACGCGTTTTATAATGTCTACAACGGAAAAATGACTTCGATCAATACCGATCTAAAGCTTTCTTTGATGCCTTATTTGAATCTCTCGATCGGACAACGAACCACGCGCGCCGGACCGCTTGCTCAAAAAGGGGATCTTTTTAATCCATACTACATCGGGGACAAGGCCATTATCGGGCCCGATATCGACTTTTGGTCCGAAGAGATTTCGATCGACACCCCTTGGGGCATCCGGTTTATCAATCGGGTTTATTTCGACGCCGACCAAGATGAAACCGTTGAGGTCGATTATATCTTGACGTTCCAGGAACAATGTTGGGGATTTAGCTTTTCTTTTATCGAATTTCACGATCGCAGGGAATTCTCCTTTTTAATCACATTACAAGGACTGGGCAGCCTCAGTCCTGACAGTTAGGGGTTGAAAATGACCGATACGCCCAAAGTGGATAAATCGCATATCTTCCTTATCTCCGATTCGACTGGAGAGACGGCCGAGAAGATCTTCAAAGCGGCGATGGCGCAATTTACAAATGCGGATATCAGCGTACACCGAAAAAGATATATCCGGTCGGATGTCCAAATATCGGGTATTCTCGAAGAAGCCAAAAGAGATGCCGGACTCATTATTTTCACCTTCGTCGAAGAGGCCCTTCGAATGAAAATACGGGAAGGAGCCCACAAATCGGGCCTGTTGGCCATCGATCTTTTAGGCCCGGTTTTAACGGCGATGAGCCACTTTTTTCACAAACCGGCGCATGCCGAGCCCGGCCGCTTGCATCGAATCGACACCGACTATTTCGGACGTGTCGAAGCGGTGCAATTCACGGTAAAACACGATGACGGACAAAACCTCCACGGGGTTCCACAGGCCGATATCGTATTGGTCGGGCCGTCCAGAACGGCCAAGACCCCGCTGTCGATTTATCTTGCACGCTTCGGGTTTAAAGTTGCGAACATTCCGATCATTTATAACCTCCCTCTACAAACCGTCTTGGAAGAAATCGATCCGACACGCGTGGTCGCGCTGATCATCGACCCTAAAAGGCTGATGGAACTCAGAACCGCCCGATTAAAAAGATTGAAACAAAAGCGGTCGAATTACGCAAACATCGACGCAATCATTCAGGAACTTCAATATTGCCGGGAGATCTATCGACAGCATCCAAAGTGGGGCGTAGTAGATGTCACCGGCCGAGCGATCGAAGAGGTCGCAACGGATGTCATGATGTGGATCCGTAACAGCAAGAAATAATGCGCGTGATAAGGTCATCCGTATTATGGCCTTTTCTTAAAACGAATCCCATGGATGAACAGAAAACCGAAAAACCCTACCTTCTCTTTTCATGGGTATTCATCCTGATCTTTTCCTCTTTCAGCCAAGGATGTACGACCAAAGAAACGCCGCTACCGGACCACCTGGGAGGAAAAATCTACCAAGGAAGAATGCGTCTAGATGTAAAATGCCACGGATGTCATGGCTGGTTGGGCGAAGGAGGTAGAAACGCACCGCCATTGGTGCAGTTTGGCCGAACGATCTCCCACGACAAGTTCGTCGATGCAGTCATTTTTGGGCGCGGGAGCATGCCGGCATTTGAAAGTGTTTTAAGCAAAAACGAAATCCTTGAAATCATCGACTGGCTCGAAAAGATTCCCCAATAAAGCAACGGCCAGAGAGCAACTATCCGAATAAATCGTAAACATCAGACATCGAAGCGCTGAGTCCTTAAAGAAAGATGGCGCCATTGGATTACATGCATTACCACCGCGAAAAAGATTTTAATAGGTTGGAAGCGCTTCATCTTCCCCTGTCAGAGAGCGATACAGCGCGTGAAATTCCTCGGTGGAAAGACTGGGATCCCGGAGGCGTTCCAGGTCTTCAGGAAAGATGGGTATCTCAGCCTGTTCGTCAAAAGCCGACGACCCAATGGCAATATAATGAGGAAAAAACCTGAATTCCGGAAGAATCGTATGGATATCCTTGTTGTAGGCCAAGGCAAGTTCAATGGCGAGCCTTGCGATATCCGCCGGAATGTCCCGCCCGATCACAAGGTTCGTCGGCGGATTGCCCACACGGACGTATTGGATCATCACCCGCTTGACGGAAGCCTTGCGTAATTTTTCTTTAATGACCTTGGCCTCTTTCTTCCACTTTCGAGACAAAACCATCTCGACTTTTATTTTTTCCGGATCCAAGGGTTGAATCTGATGCGCCGAGGGTTCTTTCGGGCGCATCAGAGCCTGATTGCCCTTTCCCGCCATACAAGCCGCAAGCGTTAAAGAAATCACTAAAAGGAACAAGCCACGAATGAACAATTTAAATGTCGTTTTGTAATCTATCAAAGGTATTCTCCTAAAAAATCGCGATGCAGACCGCATCGCAGGCAATGCATCCTCCATCCCGAAAATTTTTTAGATCGAAAGGCATCTCCAAATGCCATCCGGGGATGGACTGCGTGGATTATATCAAAATAAAGAATGAGACACCACTGCAAATAGGCGGTTTTATCGAATCGCCATGAAACGCAATGGACCGATATTCCACATTTCAGACCTTTCACGCATGGATCCGGAACCACTTTAATAAAACGGCGCAAACGACGATACGTTCACACACTTTTTTTAGATGGATATGTGCCATCCCAGCCGGTGACCCTTCCTTTTATTGACACCTTTTCGGCCCTTTGCTATTCTATCGATGGAGTACTTTTTAAATATTTTTACTATATTTATAGAACTTTATTTATAGAACTTTCTTCATATCCACAAAAACCCGAGATAGGTCGCTTGAATCTCATCAGAAGGTAGGGAATCCCTTTGAACCGACTCAAAAAAATAAAAGAAGGAAAAGGATTAACCGACCTCTTGATCGGGCAATTTCTAATCGCCGTCTTGTTTTATGTTGCCGTGGCCTTCTACACGAGTTCCCCTCAAGCGACCCTGGTCATTTCGTCACTCCTCCTCATCGCCATTTTTTATTACTCCTGGAGGGGCATGCGGCAGCTCTGGTCCAAAAAAAAATCGAAAAATAAATGAATATCCCGAACAAAGGAAATGAAGGCACCCTTCATCTTCATGAGCCGGCTTGCCGGCTCGATCTTTGCCACCATGACGACAGCGAATCGTCCATCGCGCCGATCATCCATCAAGGAAAATTTTATTGGGCCATCGGACTCACCGCCGTCGTCATGGGTGTCGAAATCGTGGGAGGCTTCTTAACGAACAGCCTCGCGCTGATATCCGACGGCGGTCACATGTTAACCCATCTTTTCGCCCTTTTAATTAGTTTTTTGGCCATTCTCTTTTCCGCCAAGCCGGCGACATTAAGAAGGTCTTACGGCTTCTACCGTCTTGAAATCCTGGCCGCCCTCTTTAATGGTTGTTTCCTCCTGATCATCACCTTTTGGATCTTATACGAAGCCGTCCAGCGTTTCTATATACCCGAGACGGTTGCCTCTCAGACAATGCTGGTCATCGCGCTGGTCGGACTCGTCACGAACCTGGTGACCGCCATGCTCTTGAGTGGTTCGGAGCGAAACGATATAAACACCCAATCGGCCATACTCCACCTCGCAGGCGACACCTTGGCCTCCGTCGGCGTTGTCCTGGGAGCCGCCATCATCGCTTATACCGAATGGTGGTGGATCGATCCGGTTCTCGGTATTTTGATTTCCATACTCATCCTGTATTGGGCCTATGGGTTGATACGGGATGCCATCGATATCTTGCTCGAGGCGACACCGAAAGAAATCGACCCCTCCAGCGTCATGGACGCCGTGAAGGTGTTCGATGAGGTGAGGGACATTCACGATGTGCATGTATGGACGCTCACCTCCGGCATGTATGCGCTTTCGGCGCATGTATCGGTTCAAGATATGCCTTTGAAAGATACGGCGACCCTTTTAAAGAAGATCAATTTTCTCCTTTGCCAGCGATTTAAGATTGGCCATGCCGCGATCCAATTCGAGTCGGCGGAAAAACCCCCTAAAATGATTGAGGCCCGACATACGATTTCTCCCAGACGATGGACATCTTTAAAGAAATAAAGATTGCCGGTCACGAACAAGTATTGATTTGTTCGGATCCCGCTTCCGGTCTTCAAGCCGTCATTGCTATCCACAACACCACGCTCGGACCTGCACTGGGAGGGTGCAGAATGTGGCCCTATGATGACTTCGATGCAGCACTCTCCGATGTTCTCCGACTGTCGCGGGCAATGACCTATAAAGCGGCGATCAGCCGTCTTTCCCTCGGTGGCGGAAAAAGTGTTATCTGGGGAGATCCTCGCAAAGACAAAAACAAGGATTTGCTGATTGCTTTTGCAAAAAACGTGGCCACCTTGAGCGGCCGCTATATTGTCGCCGAGGATGTTGGGATTGGCGTCCCGGATATCGTGGAAATGCGAAAAGTCATGCCCCATGTCTCCGGCTTTCCCGAAACGGAAGGGGGAAGCGGTGATCCTTCCCCCGCAACGGCCTATGGGGTGCTCTCCGGCATGCGCGCCTGTCTGGAGGCCGCTTATGGAAACCCGTCCTTCGAGGGTCGGCGCATCGCCATTCAAGGTGTTGGAAAAGTGGGCTATGCATTGTCAAAGCTATTATACGAGGCGGGTGCAAAACTGTTTGTATCCGATATGGATCCGGAACGCATGGCGATGGCGACACGTGATTTCGGTGCGGATCCGATTCACGGACACGAGATCTACCGGGTCGACTGCGATATCTTTTCTCCTTGCGCGTTGGGAGGGATCATCAACGAACGAACCATTCCAAGCCTATCCTGCCGAATCGTAGCCGGCGCCGCCAACAACCAACTTGAAAAACCCCAAAACGTGACCTTGCTTCAAGAGCAAGACATTTTATACGCACCGGACTATGTGATCAATGCCGGGGGGTTGATCAACATCTCCGAGGAATTGAAGACCTACAATCGAGAAAAAGCCTATAAAAAAATCGAAGATATCTACAATCGTTTAAAAGAGGTTTTTTCCCTTTCAATGAAGTCTTCGATCTCCAGCGCCGAGGCCGCCGACCGGCTGGCCGAAATGCAGTTGGCGGGCAATAAAAATGCTTAATCGCATCTCCCGGGCGGTATTCGTAAGGGCCTTGGTCGCATGTTCCTTTTCCCTTTTCTTCTTAAGGCTTCCTCACCTGATGCCCATTGGATGGAAATGTTCCATCGTTGTCTTGATCTTGATCTTTTTTCTTGCTGTTCCGGATGTAAAAGGATATGGCGGAGGCGTTTTGGCTGGATTATTTTCATTGATCTTCGCCGGCCTCGGCCAACTTTATGTACGAGAATATGCCAGAGGGTTATTGTTTATCGTGCTGGCCGTCTTTGCCTACATGACCACAAGCTATTCCGCCAAAGCTTGGATATTCAACATCATCCTATTCATCGTCTCTGCGATTGACGCCTTTTCCTTTGGAAAGCGTGGCATCGGCATCTTTTAATTTCCCCCGCATCACTCCTCTGGGATCCCCGGCGACCTAGACAAGAGTGCCGGTCTGCTATAATTGGATAAAAGATGATTCATGGAAACAACAACCCACAATAAAAAAAGAGGGCGATGGGCCGGTCTCCATCACAAGGATACGGTGGTGCCCGATATTACGATCGTCGGTCTCCCTTATGACGGTTCGATATGCTTTCGTTCCGGCGCATCGGGTGGCCCCGATCGTATCCGAAGACTTTCCACGGAAATCCCCCCTGTCTTGGAAACGGGAGAAATCCTCACACGTCTTCTGGTGAGAGACGATGGAGATATCCCTTTCGGAGAGGATTTCGTCGCTTCGTTTCCGGGGATTGAAACCGAAATTGCCAAACGAATACGGCAAGCCTTCTTGCTGACCTTGGGCGGAGATCATTCTGTCGCGATCCCGGTGCATCGCGCATACGACCAAAGCAC
Organism: Nitrospiria bacterium; assembly: GCA_046756925.1. Classification (GTDB taxonomy): domain Bacteria; phylum Nitrospirota; class Nitrospiria; order SBBL01; family JAADHI01; genus JAJDBU01. The sequence continues at coordinate 9,466 of JBHHXH010000040.1, read as the reverse complement.
CACGAATCGGATCGGTCTTATATTCTTCGACGCCCACACCGATCTTTCAGACCGGTATCAGGGGTCCCCTTATTCAAACGCCTGCCCCCTTCGTCGCACGCTGGAAGCAACATCCTTCTCTCCGGAAAACACAATTCTGGTTGGGACACGCTGTTTTGAACCGGCTGGTTTGGACTTCATTCGAGCACACCATATCCAGGTTTTTCCCGCCCATGAAGTCGCGCAACGCGGCCCCGCTTCGGTCGGCGCCGAAATTGTAAAAAAGCTCGGTCATCTATCCAACGTGTACCTCTCGATCGATATCGATGTCCTGGATCCCGCCTATGCACCCGGAACCGGCATTCCGGACGGCGGCGGGCTGAGCACCCGAGACCTGATGACGATCATACGAACACTCGATCCCCTTCCCGTCGTCGGCACCGATCTGGTGGAGGTCGCCCCTCCCTTGGATATCTCCGATATCACCAGTTTTGCCGCGCTTCGCATCATCATGGAACTCTTCGGTCTCGTCCATCGCAGAAAAGCCCGAGGAGAACGATCGACCCTATGTTAGGAACAAGAAAATGAAAAATAAAAACATTAAGAAAACCAACAAGAACCCCACTGCTGGAGGTCCCAAGGCCAGGCATTGGGTCCGAAGAGACCACAAAGCCCTCTCTCCTTCCGTCACACGCGCATATCCTCTGGTCGTCGAATCGGCGAAGGGATCGACGATCACTGACGTGGACGGCAACCACTATCTCGATTTTACCGCCGGGATCGCCGTCACGGCCAGCGGCCATTGTCATCCAAAAATAATAAAAGCCATCACGGCTCAAGCCAAGCGCTTGATCCATATGTCCGGAACCGATTTCTACTACCCTTCGGAAATAAATTTGGCGGAGACATTGGCCGCACTGGCCCCAGGGAAATTCCATAAGAAAGTCTTTTTTACCAATTCGGGGGCTGAGTCGGTAGAGGCCGCCATGAAATTGACCCGTTATTTCACCAAGCGGCCTTACTTTATCGCCTTTTCCGGAGCCTTTCACGGCAGAACGATGGGCGCCCTTTCCTTAACCGCGAGCAAAGCGCTTCAAAAAAAGGGCTTTGCGCCCTTGATACCGGGTGTCATCCATGCACCCTATCCCAATCCCTACCGCCCGCCCGCCGGACTCCCGCCTGAAAAATGCACGGATTACACCCTCAATTGGATCCAAGAGACCGCTTTTCGCCAACTGGTGCCGCCGGAAGAAGTGGCCGCTATTTTTGTCGAACCCATCCAAGGAGAAGGCGGCTATATCGTCCCACCCAAACGTTTCTTGCGGGAGCTTGCAAAACTGGCCAAATCGTATGGAATCGTCCTGGTCGTCGACGAGATTCAAACCGGCATGGGCCGCACCGGAAAGATTTTTGCCTCGGAACATTTCGGCTATGTCCCCGAAGTCATGACGCTTGCCAAAGGAATCGCTTCCGGTCTGCCGCTGGGTGCCCTCATCGCACGGGACACGATAATGGATACCTGGGAACCGGGATCCCACGCCAACACCTTCGGGGGAAATCCCATCGCTTGCGAGGCGGCCTTGGCCACCATCGATCTATTAAGAACCCGTCTGATGAAAAATGCGGAAGCGATGGGATACGTCCTCCGAAAAGCCTTGATGGACATGCAGCGCCGGCATCGGCTTATCGGCGATGTCCGTGGGATGGGTCTGATGATCGGCATCGAGCTGGTGCGTGATCGGGAAACCAAGGAAAAAGCGATATCCGAAAGGGATTGGATCGTAAAACGATGCTACGAGAAAGGCCTCCTCGTCTTGGGCTGCGGGGAAAATGTGGTCCGTTTTATGCCCCCCCTCACCCTAAAGCGGAAAGAAGCGGAAAAGGGACTGACCATTTTTGAGGAGGTCTTAAGCGAAGTGGAAAGATAGGAAAAACGAGTCCGGGGCCGGAACTCCAGACTGCGCTTACCACTTCCTAAAGATAGAGATCACGATAAATATCACGATAAAAACAAAGATCGGTGCAAAAAAACTCGTAATCCGCACCAAGTTCGGTATTTGAGAAATAATCATCTTCGGTTCGTCATCTCTGATTTCATTATACTCAAGGACATCGAAGAAAGGAAGCGTCCTTCTTCGGACAACCGTCCGATCGTATACTATCGTCTGGAAATCCTGCCACGACCTTCTTAAAGCAGACAAAAGCGTCTTTAAGATATGAATGCCGTGCAACGCGCTTTATTACTTAGAATCTTATGGTACACTCGTTTTTAATGTCATTCCATAACCTTACGGAGTCGACCCCTTGGAAGACCGTCGCCGATCGATTAGAATTCCCATCGCAACCGTCGCGCATATTACGCCCCACGGCCTACAGACCGCTGCGGAGGTCGTCGTTCGCGATCTTTCGGTCAAGGGCATGGGATGCAGCGCCGATACTTGCTTTCAAAAAGGCGACATGCTACTCATTAAATTAAACCTAAACACCACGCAAGGTGAAACGATGACCGAATCCCTTGTCGGCAGAATTGCCTGGATATCGGAGTCCCATCCACAAAATGGCGATCCTGTAGATCAGGCGTATCGATATGCCTTCGGAATTGAATTTCGCCAAGCCAAGGAATCAAACCCGCAGTTCTATGACTACCTCCAAAGCTTGGAAGAGCCGACGCATCCACCAAAAGAGCGCTAAGCACGGAACCCTCTGACCCTCTCGCCCCCTCGTAACGAGCATAAACCGAACCATTGCCCAACATCCACTGCGATACAACGGACCCCGACCGGCGGCTTTCCGGCCAAGTGCTGGAATACCGTATTTTATGGTCTAAATTCCTCTAAATTTCTAGTAGAATACCCTCATTTTCCTAATTTATAATAGCGATATTCTTTCACGGACACGACCATGACACCAACGATTCGAAAATTGCGGACCCACAAAACCCCATGAAAGGAATCAAGCGGATGACGATAGAAAAAACGCCGGCTCCCATGATAAGACATAAGACAACTCTTTTTTTTATATCGCTCATTTTTCTGAACCTGCATGCATGGTCTGTATGCCGCGCGGCTAGCCCGGCGACACCAAACCCAAGCGCGATGCCTCAGCTCGAGATCGGCGGTGAGCTTGAATTGGAATGGATCGATTCGCAATCCAACGGCCGAAGTAAAAAAGCGCCGGACATCGATACCAAAAAAGGCCAGTTGGAAGAATCCAACAATTCCGTCCCACGGTTCTCGATCGATAAGATCGTCGTATCGCCTAAAGTCTCCTTCGATGCCGGAATCGTTCTGAAGGCCGACCTCGAATTGAATCCGGACAAGGCGGTCAAGGTCGATGAAGCCTGGATCTTGATTCCAGATCTTCCATTGGATACATGGATAAAAATCGGATTGGAAGATGTGTTTATAAAACCGTCCCGAAAAACCGAGTCGTATCCGATCGTCGGGCATGCCTACTGGCAAGACGAAGACCTCGGTCTCTTCATGGGGGGTGAGCGAGATCGTTTCTACTGGCGACTCTCACTCAGCAACAGCCGCCGGCTAAAAGACCGGCAAGCGTCGGAGGATGCGACCTTTCCCATCCCGACATACGACGACGACAATGTCGAAAAAAATACCAATAAGCAAATTGGATTTGGCCTCGGTTTCGATCATGCCTTCAAGGAAGGGCATTGGGTGGACATCCTTCCTTTTTACTATCACTCCGAATTAAGCGATGCGGACAGGGCCTATTTGGAGACCATTTCGACCTATCCCGGTGGAAGCAATGACGACCAACGTTTATACGGTGTGAATTTGGATTATCGCTTGCGCGCTTTTTCCTTTTTCGGCCAATATATCCGATCGGAGGATGGTGAAATGGATCGTTGGGGTGGATATATTCAGCCTTCATTCAAGCAAAAATTGGGTATGAAGCGTCTGAAGTCCCTCGAATTTCTCTTGAGGTGGGAGGTCTACGAAGTCGATCTCTTACGAGATGCGAGCGATGCACGTACATGGGATCGGCAAACGACCACCCTGGCGGTCATATCGGAGATCGTGCATGGGTTTAAGATCAAAACGGAATATTATATCAACGACGAAGAGACCGGCGGACCCGAATTCGACAATAACGAGCTCTTGTTCCAGTACGAAATGAAATTTTAAGAAAACGCCAGATCCCGGACACTAACGATCAATCGCGTCTTTCTCAAAAGCGACGGTATGGGTGAGTTTCAATCGGATATCGACTTGCATCCGTTCGGGATACACGGCAAGCGCGTGTTGACTGCTGTGAACGATCTCCCCGGATGAGAGACGCACGGTGTAGAGATTTTCCGACCCTCTAAATTGCCGAGCCGTGATCGCGGCGCTTCCCTCTAAGTTGGGAACCAGATCGATATCGTCCGGTCGGATCATCACCCATACCTCCGTTCCGCTCGAAAATCGAGAATTGTTTTGAAGATCCCCAATGGCCGTGACGATTAAGTCTCTTTGTATCCGCCCGGCGATAAAATCGGCCTGTCCCACAAAATCGGCAACAAAAGGCGTCACCGGTGTGTGATAAACCGCCTCCGGCGACCCATGCTGCTCTAAGCGGCCATTGTTTAACAAGGCGATTTTATCAGCCATCGCGAAGGCCTCCTCATGGTCATGGGTCACCAATACGGCGCTACAACCGGATGTCCGAAGAATGCTCGATACATCCTGTCGCATCTTCATCCGCATATCGGGATCGAGGTTGCTAAAGGGCTCATCCATCAGGATCACGATTGGATCGGGCGCCAGGGCTCTCGCTAACGCGGTCCGTTGTTGCTGGCCACCCGAGAGCTCATGCGGATACTTCCCGCCAAAAGCGGAAAGACCCACCATCTCCAGGATACCTTCTACTTTTTTATGCCGCTCCGAGCGGCCAAGCCGCCGCAAGCCGAAGGACACGTTTTCAGACACCGTCAGATGGGGGAAGAGCGCATAATCTTGAAACACCATACCGATGCCTCTTTTTTCCGGAGGAAGACAATGACCGGTTCGGCACACATCTTGCTCATTTAGAAAAATCGACCCATCATCGGGATGTTCAAAACCGGCAATAAGACGAAGAATTGTTGTCTTGCCGCTACCGCTGGGTCCTAAAACCGCCAGAACATCTCCTCGATCGACCTGAAACGAGACATGAGACACCGCAGGCTGATGGCTGCCCGGATAGATTTTCGAAACCTTCACGAGTTCGATAACCGTCATCGTCGATCCATGCAAGGGATGGAGAGGCGCGCTGGACTCGCTAATCTGGACATCCCGAATAGCCCTGACGGGAGCCGGCTATATACTTTTCCCCTGTTCCCGAATTAAAAGGATCACGGGGAGAAGGCCGGCTAAAACCAAGGCCACGGCCGGCAAGGCCGCTCGCTGCCATTCTCCTTCCGAGGTCATTTCAAAGATGCGAACTGCAAGAGTGTCCCAGCCGAATGGACGGGTCATGAGCGTCATCGGCATCTCCTTCAAGACATCAACGAATACCAGCACAAGTCCTGTCATCATCCCGCCCCGTAAAATCGGCAAGTACACCCGACGCATCATTCCAAAACCGCTGCATCCAAGATTTCGAGACGCGGCGTCGATATTCGGTGACATCCGCTGAATCGCACTCTGGATCGGCTGGAACGCAACCGCCAGAAAACGCACGAGATACGCGAGGATCATGGCAAGCAAGGTGCCTTGCAGAAAGATCTCCAGATTAAAGACGGCGCCCAAACGACGATCCAGCCAGGCAAGGGGAATCACCATGCCGACAGCCAGAACCGAGCCCGGCAAGGCGTATCCGAGTGTCGCGACGCGGACCAAGATTCGAACCGGCGCCGATGGGTGAAATCGGTTGGCGTAAACGAGTACCAGCACCGTGGCAACGGTTAGAAGCGCGGCCATCCCCGCTAAAAAAAGAGAGTGGGACAAGTAATCGAAATATCTGGCATCCAGATCCTGGCCCACGCCCTCTTTGCTCCAGAGCACCAACTGTCCGACCGGGATTAGAAAGGCCACCGACAAGACCAATCCCGCATAGGCGCATGTGACCCATTTCATTCCGGATGACAATACGATCCGATCCCCGCGAACGGCTCCCCGCTCGATACGTGTATACTGGGTCCGGCTCGTGACGCATTGCTCCATCAACAAAAATAAAAAGACCAGCAAAACCAACAAAGAGGCCAGTTGCGATGCGGCGGAAATGGAAAAAAGGCCAAACCAAGCCTTGTAAATAAGCGTGGCAAAGGTATCGTAGTTGAAGGTCGCAACCGTCCCAAAATCGGCAAGGGTCTCCATAAGGGCCAGCATCATCCCTCCAACGATCCAGGGCCTTGCCATGGGCAACGCCACCCGAAAAAAACCGGCAAACCGGCCCATCCCAAGCGATTGTGCAGCTTCCAGTGCACGTCTCCCTTGCGTCAAAAAAGCGTTCCGTGCAAGGAGATAGACATAGGGATACAGGGTCAATGTCATGACCCATATCACGCCGGCCCGCGAGCGGATCTCGGGAAGGCGAACAGCTTCACCAAAATAGGCTCTTAAGCCGGTTTGAACAGGTCCCGAAAAATCCAAGAGACCGATGGCGACAAAGGCGGTCACATAGCCGGGAATGGCCATCGGCAGCATCAAGGCCCATTCAAAAAATTTTCGTCCTGGAAATTCCGTGGCGGCCGTCAACCACGCAAGGCTCACACCCACAAAACCGGTTCCAACCGCAACACCCACGATCAACCAGAGGGTATTGAACAAGACCTCAGACAATACCGTCTCAACAAGATGACGCCACACCTCATCATCCGGACGGAAGAATGAAGAGAGCACGACCCCAATCGGCACCATGACCAGAGCGGCGATCAGAAAAGCGGAAAAAGCCCAGCGGTCGATTGAAAATCGCCTACGGGTTGTTTTGATGGCATATCCGCCGGTGGAAGTTGTCATAGCCTCAGCGTTTTTTCCAAATAAAGTAAACCGGCAGAAGGGTCATTGGAAGATACCCGATCGACATGCCGATCCAAGCAAAAATCTGCCCGTAGGCGGCATAAGGCGTGAGATAACGAATCAACCACGGAGACGCCAAATCAAGAAGCGTGCAGCCGGAAGCGAGTCCGATCACCCACCATTTGAGACCTTGGGAAATAGGAATCACAACGAAGAGATGGGCCAACACCAGGAGGACCACCCCTTCGATATAGGCATGAAAATGCGTCACCTCCAGCAGTTCCATAAATTCCTTCGGAAACGCCATTTCATCCGCGCCCTCGCCGCCCCGGTAATGCTGGACAATCCGGTTGTAACCCGGACCGATCCGGGAGACGGCAATCGCCACAAAACTGAGTTGACCGATAAAGGCGAAAACGAGAAAAACGGTATAAATCGCGCGAATTTCGGTCGTGGTTTGGTCAAGCCAATTGCCTCGGCGGGTGAAATTCTTCAGCGGACCTCCTTGTCTTTGTAGAGCACCTCAAACAAGGCCAAGCCTTTTTTAACCGCATAAGCGGTTGCGCGGGAAGAAAGGGTGGCCCCGCTGATCGGTAGCACCTCTTGCCCCAACCGGAAGGAATCCCCTGTTTTTTTTCCCACAAACTGTTTCATAAAGCGTTCGTATCGGACTTCGGAGCCCCGCGATTCCCGATAGATTAGGACCTCCACCCCATAGACGGCGCCATCCGGATCGAAACCGATTAAAAAGGTGATGGGGCGCTCCTTGCCGATAACATTCAAGCGGGTCGCATATCCGGCGATTTGATTGCCGCGGCGGCCGATCCAAAACGGGTAATCCCGTTTGCGGAATCCTTTTCCGGCAAGCTCTTGGGCGGCCGACAACTGGCGATCGCTCAGATGTTGCTTTTCCAAATCGAAATCTTCCGCATCCGGCACCAATCGCTTCAGGGCTTCGTCTTCGGTGGCGAAGCGGATCGTGGTGCCCTCCACTGTGGCGGGCAGGACCAATCCTGCGACCATCGCGGCGGCCATGGCCATAAAGCGTCTGCGCCCGATTTTTTCGCTATCGGAGACGGCCGTCCAGCCAGCCGTCCTTCGACAACACAGCTCGCCATTCGAGCCGAGCGGAATCACCAGCCCTTCCGCCTTTGGGCAATCCTCTAGAAAATCGACACCCTCTTTCTCGCCGAGCACAAAGGCGGCGGTCGAAAACACATCCGCATCCAAGGCCTTTGGGGCGATGACACTGACGCTTGCCATGCCGGATACCGCTTGTCCCGACCGGGGGTCAATGATATGGCTAAAGCGTTTTCCATCGTAAAAAAAACAACGTTCGTAATCCCCGGAAGTGGATAGCGCCCGATCGCAAAGCAGGACGGTTTCGATTGCGGCCGACTCGTAGCGAGGATGTTGTATCGCAATCCTCCATCCGCTCGTCCCCGGCGGCGCACCGAGCCCGTAGAGGCTGCTGCCGAAACTGACGAGCGCCCGGGAGATTCCGTGTTCACGGAGAATTTGAACGGTCCGATCGATGGCGTAGCCCTTCGCGATGCCGCCAAAATTCAGGGCCATACCATCTTTTAAGAAAGCCATTTTACAATCCTCGGGAAACACCCGAAGTTTGCGAAATCCGACGGATCGGGTCGTAGAAGCGAGGGCTTGCTGCGAAGGCGGCCGCCCTGGGGCATCCTGGGATCCAAAACCCCAAAGATTGATGGATGGCCCAGAGGTCGGATCAAATGCCCCGCCGCTCCGCTCGGCATAATCCCGGGCAATTTTGAGAATGTCGATGACCTCTTTATCTAATAGATATTCGCCTTCTTTAGAAACCGCATTAACCCGGGCAATCGGGCTGTCCGCCCGAAATATCGTAAAAAGCCGTTCAATGCGATCCACCTCACAAAAGGCGGCCGCAACGGCATTTGAGCAGACCCCGGCAGCTCCGAAGACAGTGAGTTCCAAGGATGCCCCCATCAACACCCGGGTGCTTCTGTAAAATCGACCCATTTTTACGAGCGAAAGGCGACCTTTCGGTCGCCGTTCGCTGGATTTTGTTTAAATACTTTCTGCATCTTAGAACATATAGGCCATACCCAGATTGTATTGATCCGTATCCCCGCCGCTAGCATCCTCAGTGTTCTGAAAGTCCGCTTTTAACGCGACCTGGGAATGCGGGTAGTAGGCAATACCATAGGTGGTGACTTCTTTGTCGTTCTTCGGGTCGGCCGTAAACCCAGTGGGCACCGAGTCCTGCGTATTAACCTCCGAGAAGCGGATGAAGGGGACGAGATCCCAATCGGTCCCCATGACCTTTGCCAGATGATAGGCCAGCTCAACATACCATCCGACGAGTTCCTCACCAACCGACTTGTTTCCCGTGAGAGGATCAGGATCGCCGTCCTTATCTAGACGAGAGGTATTGATCTGATCGGCATCATCGATGTCGATCTTGGCATAAACCGCCTGCAAATCGACGCCGGCCATTCGGACCCGGCCGTCAAACTCGTAAATGGTGACGGAGGGATCTCCCGCAATGTTGTTCTCTT
>JBHHXH010000039.1:0-25353 GCA_046756925.1 Nitrospiria bacterium | reverse complement strand
CTTTCGTACAACACAGCCCCCTTTCTTTACGTCTGAAATAGGATATTATTTATGCGTGTATCAATAGTCCATCAATTCATCGAAGGATATCGAACATCCCTTTGGGTCTGCATGGGCGTTCCGGCCGATCAAGGTGAATTGTTCTCCGACCTTTTTCCCGAGGTCTTCCGTGAGGATCGCCGTGGCCGACTCGCAATTCGCCAGGTCCACAATGGCGAGCATCCCGACGCTGCCCGATGCAACCGGTTTGAGAGTTTCCGGCGAGAGGATCCGTGTCCGCACCTGCGGCGGGGCAACGAACAGACGCGGGCCTTCCTGACCCGCGATACGGTCGTAAAATTGAGAGCTCATTTCCGACATACCGTATTCGTTGACGCAGTAGGCGTCCACGATGCCTAAAATCGCCTCGGCCCGCTCGTAGATCCACCCCGGCGGCACCGCTCTGGATTTCCCCTTCAGCCCTCCGGTATCCATCAGGCGGCTTTTCGGTGGAAGGCGCAGTCGAATCTCACGCCGATGACACGCATCGAAGAAGTGGACAAAAGAAAACGCGGTGCCCAAGAGGGCGATCGGTTCGTTGGCGGAGGCCAGGTCTTCCGCCAACCGCTTACTTTGCAGTACGCCGTTTTTGACATAGTAGTCGCTGCCCGCCGCTCCAAACAGGTCGCGAACGACCGACATCATATACGACAACGAAGCATGTGGGTCGTCCTCCGGAGAGGGGGTCAAGATCATCATTCTGATCTGATCACGATCGGGTAGCACGTGCCGTTTGAAATGCGTCAGGATGGCGCCCTTTGCCATATAGTCGTCAAAGACATAGTGGCGGCTTTTTTGGCCCTGCGTTGTCCCGCTTGAATAGAAGATTCGAAAGGCTTCTTCGGGTGGACGGCAAGAGATATCGGCCCATTTAAAAGCCGTGACCGGCAGGGCCGGGATCGACTCCCAGCGTCGAACCGTGGCGGGGCTTGCCCTTTGAGATTCGCAGAAACGGCGATAGGGAGGATTGTTTTCATATTGGTATCGAAAGAGACGCAGGGCGAGATCCTGAAACGTTTGCTCAACGTTTTCACCGGCCCGGCCCGCGATCAAATGGAAGATGTCGTCTTTCATGTCATTGAGATACGATATCGGTTCTTTGGAAGTCAAGCATTCGGAACGGTCTCAAGCCACCCTCTTTTTATGATCGCTCAGGGCGTGCCGTCACTGTCACTGCTTTTCCAATCCTCAGAAATATCAACCGCAGCCCCGCAATTTCTCTCTGAAGCGCCCGGCGCACGGCTTCCGGGTAGATTTCGCACTGCCAACGGTATTTTTCCGCAACACGGGCCAGGTCTTCTTCGTGTGCCAAACGGTCCGTTTTATAATCCGCGATATAGAGCTGCTCATCTTTTTCGTAAACGAGATCGATATATCCTTCCATCACTTGGTCTTGCACTTGGTCTTGCACTTGGTCTTGCACTTGGTCTTGCATACGGTCTTGCCAAGGCATTAAAAAAGGGATTTCCCGACCGAGGATCTTCGAACCGCAGAGTTCCCGGTATGGAGCGGATTGAAAAAAGGTCCCGAAGATCTCCGCCAATTCGCCCTCGATTTCCCGATACGGAAACCCGCCGAGATGGCAAGACTGCCGCTTTAGAAACGTAGACAAAAAGACATGATCGTATCGATCTTGGCTTGAAAAAGACCACTTCTCGAGAAAAGCGTGGGCCAAACGGCCGATGATTTTACCTCTCTCCATCGCATGGCCTTTGCGCAGTTTCGCCGGGTTTGCTTGGAGCCTTGCCTCACCCGTCTGCATCAAGAGGGTCGGGTTCACGAAAAGGGGACGCTTGAGAAGCGACTCACAACGCTTTTTCCGATCTTTCCAACGCTTTGCATAGGATTCCCAATCGACATCGATCGGCGGCGGCTTCGTTGTTTTCATGCCGGTAAGATGGCTCAAATCGACACCTTGCGTGCTGGCCTCGATGCGTCCTCTTAATCCGATCGAGAGCCTTTCCTTTAAACCCTCCGATGAACGCATGCCGACCGATGAAAGCGTTTCGATGCCCTCCGTCAACAAAGAAAGAAACGATCCGGCGGCGCTCTTTGGGGCGGCGGAGATCGTTAAGGATTCCTTCGCCCGCGTCATTGCCACATAGAGCACCCGCCTTTCCTCCGCGCACTCTCGAATACGATCTTTCTCGGCCAGGTAAAGATAGGGAAGGTCGCAACGGTCGCCGATCTTGAAACCGCACACGCCGCTAAACCAATCCTGTTTAACACCGGTACGGTCCATATCTTGTCGGCCGGGTGGGGCATGGCAGCCCGCCAAGACAACCACGGGGAATTCGAGACCTTTTGCCTTATGGATGCTAAATAGATTCACGGCATCCACACCCGCTTCCGAGAGGGGGGATTCTGTCTCCTCCCGTTCTTCTCGTATGGCCCGGCTCAAGCTCGCCGCCACATCCCTCAAGGTGCCGCGTCCTTCCGCTCCCAGTCTCTCCACGGCGTCAAGGATCTTTTCGAGATTGGCGATGGCTTGTTCCCCGTCGATACCGCAGGCGGAGAGGATCATCAGGGGCGTCTCGTTGAGAAGGCGCGTGACCGCTTCCCTGACCGGGAGCCGGTAGACTTTTTTATGCAGCCGATCCAGCAGTTGGTAAAGTGACCTGAGCGCTGGATCATCGATTTTCCGATCATCGGATGCTTGATAATTCAAGAGGCCGGACCGGTGGAGGCGGTAGATGTTCCCGTCACTCTGCCCCCCCGCAGGAGAGCGGAGGAAGGCGACCAAGGCGGACCGGTCGTTTGGATCGGCGACCGTGCGAAGCAGGTTAACGGTATCGATGACTTCCTGTCGACGATAAAAACGGCGCTCGCCTTCGACAATGTAGGGGATATTCCATCTCCGCAGCGGCTCCAGATAGTAGTGAACCCCCGTCAGCGTCCGCATCAGAATGGCGACATCGGATGCGCGAAGCTTTCGAGGGCCTCCATCCTGATCGCGAATGACGGTTTTTCCGATCATCTCTTCCGAAAGCCATCTCGCCAGGGCTTCTCCCTCCGCGCGTCTTGCAATCTCGGCATTCGATGCGGTTTCCCGGCTTTCGGCCAGCCGGATGGCGACCTTTGGAACCGCGCCGGGCGGTGCAGCCTCCGGCGACGGCGCAAGTGCATCATCCCGAGCCGGCGCGATGGGGATATAATCCGGCTGGATGCCGGAGGCGGCCTGGATCAGTTGAGCGAAGAGGGGATTGATGACATCGAGGATGGCCCCGGCGCTTCGAAAGTTGGTCGTGAGCCGGCAATGGATGCCTCCTTGATCAAGGATTTGGTCCTGGATAATCTGGTAGGCTTCGATATCCGCCCGCCTGAATCGGTAAATGGATTGTTTCGGATCGCCCACCACAAAAAGCTTCCCGGAGAAAAGACGGACGTCCCGCCACCCGCGGCTTCCCCTGCCCGCTTTCTCCCCAAGGGCTTCTGCAAGAAAGAGGAGAATCTCGTATTGAACCGGATCGGTATCTTGAAATTCGTCGATTAAAATTGCCCGATAACGCCGCTTCAAGGCCCCTCGAACGGCAGGATGGTCGCGCAGCAGATCTCTTGCGCGGACAAGGAGTGCATCGAAGGAGATGACGCCTTGTTGGGTCGACGCCCTTCGTATCCGCACAACAAATGGAATGAGCAGCTTCAACAATGCCTGCACGGCAGTGCGGTCGATTCGAAGGAGGCCTCGGGCGATGCCGATCAGCCGGTTGGCTTCATCGATTTCATCCTTCCCCCAGTCTTTTACGCTTCCGGGTTTTTTCCCTGCCGCGATCATGGCCAGTCCGTCCTGATGGGGGCTGTGATCCAAGCGGGATGGGTTGTAGACGTCCTTAAAGATTTTTCCGGCCGCCGCCACCATCGCTTCGACCTGGCGCTGCTGAGGATGCCGGGCGATCAGTTCGGAGGCGGCGGCCTCCAGGGATTTCAACCAAGCGACGATGGCCGGGGGCATGGAGCCTTCCTTGGTTGCGCCGCGGAGTCGGTCGATGGGGAGGGTGTTCATCGAAAGGGTTTCGGCCAAGGCCCGAATGTCTTCAAGCGAAAACCCTTTCAGCACCTCCAGCCAAGCGTCCTTGCGTGTTCCCTCAAGAAACAGTTCTTCTTCGATCCAAAGAGACCAGGTCTCTTCGAAGAGATGCGACGAATGGCTCCCGGTTTCATCGACTTGGAAGCCGGGGTCGATCCCCGCCTCCAGTGGATAAAGACGCAATAGCGCAGCGGCAAAGGAATGAATAGTGCCGATTTCGGCTTGCTCAAGGTGACGGAGTGCCGCCTCCGCACGCGTCTTGATCTCTTCTGGTCCAAGCCCGTATCGGTTCTGGATAGCCGCGGTTTTCCTTGTTCCTTCGGTGGGACGTTTGTAAGTCGACAGGGCCTCGTAGAGGCGATGCTTCATTTCGTTTGCCGCCTTATTGGTAAAGGTCAAGGCGACGACTTCGGTCAGTTTTAAAGGGTCGGGCTTCCGCATGATCAGGTGAATGAGACGCTCGACGAGCAGTGTGGTCTTGCCCGTTCCGGCGCCGGCCGTGACGACGACATTGCGGTCGAATGTTGTCACAGCGCGGTCGCGATCCTCCTGGTCGATCGGTCGTATCACTTCCGCCCGCTTCCTGTCCGCCTCCCCTGGTCGGCGGGGGCAGGTTTTTTCTTCTGAAGCGTCCGGAGCGCTTGGGCGCGCGGATCCCGTTCCATACGCCGGAGAGAAGGGAGATGATCTTTGCGGCACAGCGCCGCGGCCTCGCAATGGCTGCATTGATCTCCCGGCATGATAAAAAAACGCCCGGATTCCATCCCGGAAAGGAGTGTCGAGATCGTTTCCCTCAGCATGACGCCTCGATCACCCTCCCAGTTGTCCGCCGAATATTCGCTCACGACCAATGGGCCATCCGGCCAGTTCGGCGCCAGAAAATAAAAAAAGGCAGCCCGCTGGCCCGCATCGACCGGCTCGCCCTCCTGCCCTTCGGCGAGCCGAAGATAAAGCGGCGGCTGTAAGCGCGTTCCCCGAAGGGCCGAGAGGGGAAGGTTTGTCTCGGTCGGTTTTGGCCATTTGCGAAGGGTGTATTTGTAATCGATCGCACGAATCGAATGGTCTCCGGCATGATAATCGATCCGGTCGATGCGTCCGGATATCCGGGGCCAGTCAGGCTCCATCTGCCTCTGGACCTCCACCTCGAAGGCGACCGGCCGATAGCCCGACTCGGACAGCTGCTGCAGATCGATCTCGATGACCCGGCGGAGCAGATCCACGATCTGGTGTTTGAGGGCTTCCCATGCAAGCGGAGGGAGGGCATCCTCCCACGGCTGATATTGGGAAAAACACGCTGCGCTAACGGTGTCGAGCACCCGGCGCCAATGCGACTCCTCTGCTTTTTCCGAGAAATAGCTGCCTCGACCCAGTTCGTCATAAAATTGTTTCAAGATCATGTGGCAGAGTCGGCCGGATTCCGATGGAGACAGGCCGACCATTGCTTCCGGGGGTTCGACCGGACGAAGCGCAAGAAGGTGGTATGCAAAATATTGAAAAGGACAGCGGGCATACCCTTCCATTTGCGTGGGGGAAACCCCATTTTGGCGCAGCAAAACCTTCAAATCAGCCGAATCCTCTATCAGGCCATCGTAGGCTGTGAGCTGACCCCGGCTTTCGATTTGTTCGAATGCCGTGTGTCCACGGTGATACAAGTCCGTAGAGAACGGGAGGGCCTCTGAAAAGGGTCCCGGATCGCCGGCCGAAAGTGCGTGTCGTAACGCCGATTCTCCCGGCAAAAGAAGGTCCGTCCGGTGATAGGGCGCCACGGAAGACCGGTCCTGAAGGGAACGCGGAATAAAGCGGTGCATCAAAGCGCTCTCCACTTCCCCGTCTTTTATATTTTTTTCATCTTTTACATCTTGGCGGGAGAAAAAAGCATCCATCCGGTCCAGATACCAGGAAGGCCCGGCCGGGCTTCCCCCGGTATCGACACGATGGGAAAGCGCGTAGATTCGTTCACGGCTGGCCCCAAGCAACAAGGTCAGCAAGAGCCGTTCTTCGTCGTAGGCGGCAAGTTTTTCGCTCATTTTATATCCCAGTACGGTTTCTAAAATACGACGGTCGCGATCCGGCAGGAAAGGATCTTCACGAATCTTTCTGGGGAAAATCCCCTCGTTCATCCCGAGTATGAACACGCATCGAAAGGGAAGGCCGCGCGCCGCGTGCGTACTCAAAATCGAAACACCCGCGATATCGATGTCGGACATCGGGAGGGTTTCCCGCATCAGCCAGTCTGCGATACATTGGATAAATTGCGTCCGGGATACGATGGGCGCCACGCGATCGAGCGCAGACGCCATTCGGAGTATTTCCGAGACGCTGTGGTCTATTCGCGCGTCTTGCGAGATCGTATCCGCAGAGTCCTCCAGGGATGGCGCTCTAAGAAAGGTGTCGAGAAGGGTTTGATACAAGGATGCGTAGTCCGACCAGGCGCCTTCCGGCGGCAGGCCTTCTAAGGCCTCGTATAATTGCTGAAAGATCCGAAGCAGCAAGGCGCCTTGTTCCCTCTCGGACTCTGCGGCGGCCTTGCGGCCTGAACCGATACCCGAGAGACGCCGCCAAGCGGCCGATCCCTTCGTGACACCCGCCTTTCTTGAGATCAAATCCCATCGGTTTTTATCCGCGGCAAGGCCCTCCGGGCATGCGGGATCGACATTAAAATAGGGGGAGGAAACCAGGTCGATGACATCGGCACGCGGGTAGTCTTTAAGCGGGAGCGTCAGAAAAAGCAAGAGGGTCTTGGCATAAGGGTATTGCATGAGCGGTTCACGACAGCGGGACTTATAAGGAATGGCATGGTTTTGGAATACTTCTTTAATCGGAGACAAATAGCGCGCGATGTCCCCCGAGACCACGGCAATGTCGTGAAAGGCAAGGCCTTCGTCATCGGTCAGGCGTAAGATCTCCTTTGCCGTCGTTAGCACTTCATCCCGGCCGTGGAAGCAACTGATGAGGGTACATGCCAGGTCCTTGGTTTCTTGTTTCGAGGGGGGATCTTCAAAGGGGTCCCCCAAGGGAGGGGGGCATCCGCCGGTCCGGCCCAAACCAAACCGATCCGAACTCAGATCCACGATCTCGGATGCCTTCCTTGCGAGCCCTTCGATATAGCGTTCGAAGAAACGGTTTGAAAAAGCCCAAGCGCTTTGCTTTCGAACCAGCGGAAAGAAAAGGGTGACATCAAAATGGCGCGAGACCGCATGAAAGAGATCGATTTGAACCTGGGTCAGGTCGTAGAATCCATAGTAAACAATGTGGTGGAACCGCTTTAGAAAAGCGGATGCGGGGACTTCAGCCGCCGCACAGGCCGCCAGGTCTCCATAGCCGGTGAGCGCACCCTCTTGGGTGCAATGCTGCAAGCTCCGAAAGAGCCCGAACAAGGAGGCCAATTTTTTGGATGTCTCCTTCCCAAAGGTCTCTTCCCGAAGGGCCTCTAAGGCGACATCGGGATCGACCCTTGCATCTTTGAGGTCTCGGAGGCTCTGCCATAAAGCGGCGGCTCCGCCCTCCGTGTCTTCCAAATGGGCAAATAAAGGGTCTGTCCCGGAGCTTCGAATAAGGCATCGCACGATTTCTTCAAACAACCGATCATCCCACGCCACAGGGTTTGGTAAGGTCTTCCCGGCCTCACAGAGGGTGACCGAAAGCTGATGAAAGGTGAGGATGGAAAAGTTCACCAAGTTCAGCCCATGCTCATGGGCCAGTAATCGTTGAAGACGTCGTCGGATCGCATCGGACGGAACCACGACGAGGATCGGGATGAGTGGATCGGGCGATTTAAAACGCCGGATTTCAGAGGCGAAGACGTCTTCAAGATAGGGATGAAAGGGGCCGATATATATTTGCACGTTGAGATTTAAGCCGTTTTTCCGTTTGCGCCGGGACTCCGGAATCGATTGTCACTATAGTCGCCCGTCACAATCGTTTCAAGTGATGGTCATTAATAAGCTTGTCTCCGCAGGATCCATTCGATCGATGCCCTTGACACCGACTTGCCGTGGAATGGGATGATGAATGCGAAAGGCCGGTGGAACGCCTCAATCAACAAGCTCCGAGTCCCCCACCTGTGAAAAACGATCTTCACCAAAAATGGCGGACGGATGGCGGTAGTGTTTGAATTCCAGAAGGTTTCCGGAAGGATCTTCGAGAAAAAAAGTCAGATGTTCCAGCGGCGTTCCCTCAAAACGGCATCGAGGTTGTTGGTAAAAAAGGAGTTGCTGTTCCTTGGCCCGTCTCAGCATGGCCTGCCATGTTTCCTCGGATGGAAAGAGCAAGCCGAAGTGTCTGGGATAAATGCCTTGTTGCCGTTCGATCGGTTTGGACGTCAAATGGGCGATGATCTGATGTCCCCCGAGTCGGAAGGTGATGGCCTTCGGCGATCTGCGCCCGGCCTTGCATTCGAGGCCATCCACGTAAAATCGCTTGGCTTCATCCAAATCCGAAACAGGAAAGGCAAGATGGAATAAAATGGGGTCCATGTGATATCCTCACGTTTCGCAATCGGCATTACACGTTTTTTCGGCCATCTATCGAGCGACAAAGAACCCGTTTCGAAACGCCTCATCATTGCCTCACCTCAATGAAGCGAAACCGGATTCATCGTCGAATCTTTGACATGTTCTTTCCTGGAAATCCACTTTTTTTGAGCCAATCCATGCATCCGATCAAAGAGACCGGCGCTCAGCCTCCAACATAACCCTTTCATCTGGGTTTTTCGAACATTTTTTCGCAATAGTTGCAATTAAAAAGATTTCCGTCCACGGGTTTTACCGTGATTCGCCTGCCGCAAAACGGGCATTTGGGAATATTCGGGTCGATAGCGGATTTTTTCTTCGATTTACGCTTGCCCATTGCGATGCCTCATCGAATCAAAATGGAGCACTCAATTTTATACCACTTTTTTCGCCGGGTCTAGTTCCCTCGGACATCCAGGTGCAAAGGGCATCAAGAGCAGTTGCTTCAAGCGCCTGTCTTCGGGATGGATATATTCCTGAAGCCCGATCGTGATCGATTCCTGCGGAACCATGTGATAGGAATGAAAAAGGCGATCCCATATGGAAAAGATTGTCGCATAATTGGCATTGGTGTTCTCACGAAGATCGGAATGATGGACGCGGTGCATATCCGGGGTGACGAATATCCATCGGATGGCCGAATCGATGGGGGTTGGGAATTTAAAATTACTGTGCTGAAATTGTGCGGCGGACAACATGACGGCCTGGAAAACGAGAACAGAACTCGTCCTTGGACCGAGGAGCGTCATCAGCCCGATTTGGAGGTATGTCGATAAGAAAACCTCTCCAAGATGAAAACGAGAGGCGGAGGTGACATCGAGATCTCGATCGCAGTGATGGACCCGATGCAGCCGCCAGAGGACTGGAATCCGGTGATAGGCGATGTGGAAGCAATACGTCGTCAAATCGTAGAAGATCAGCGTGAGGACAATATTCCAAAACGGACTGACCGGAAAAAAATTGAGAACGCCGATGCCCTGGGAAGACAAATAGGCCGCATAGCGCACGGCGACGCCGCCGAAGACGAGGGCCACTGCCGCACCGTTCCCGATCATCAACGATAAATTCAAGCCATAGTGCGGCAGGACCGAATCGTTGCGCCGTCGAAAAGGCCGGCGATTTTCGACCCATAAAAAAAGAACGAGGCCTCCGATGGCCGCGAAGGCCCGCCATCCGGCCGGTGTCGAGAAAACATCCATATCGCTTCAAAACGCATTATACACGCCATGCCCAGAGATCGACACCCCATGATCGGAGATTTGAGGACGGCCCCCCGGTTGACTTCCGTGGTAGGATAGTCATAGCCTATTTTGTTTGTATCGCATTGTGAAGGGGATTGAACTTGCAAGGCTTTCCGGATACTATCAATAAGCCATCTGCCGATGGATCACGACGGACAAACCATCAAGATCGATGACTTCGGTTAAACTGTTGATCTTCGATCTCGACGGCACCTTAATCGATTCGAAGAGAGATATTGCCAAGTCGGTGAATAAGACATTCCGCGATATCGGACTTCCCGAAAAACCGCAGGAGGTCATCTACGGTTTTGTCGGAAACGGCGTTCGGCAATTGATTGTGGACGCGGTGGCTTCCGAGGACCCGCAATTGATCAACCGGTCGCTGAAGATCTTCGAACAACACTACCTGGCGCATCTCCTGGATGAAACCCGTTTGTTTCCGGGCATCGCGTCGGTATTGTACCATTATGAAAGCAAGAAAAAGGCGCTGGTCACCAACAAGCCCGCCAAGTATACGGATAAAATTATTATGGGCCTCGGGGTGAAGACACTCTTCGACAGTGTTATCGCGGGTGATCCGACCATAGAACTCAAACCACACCCTGAAATGATTTTGAAAACCCTAGAGGCAGTCAAAACGGAGCCCTCCGACGCCGTCATGATCGGAGATTCATTGAATGACATCCATGCCGCGCGATCCGCCGGCGTTCGCATCTGCGGCGTCGGTTACGGTTTCGGCGATACCGAAGTCCTAAAATCGGCGGGACTCGATTATTTTGTCGAGACGGGGCAAGACCTGATCACCCTTTTTTCATGACACCCATGTTGTAGACCGCTTGTAAGAGGAGCTTGATATGAGAAGACCGCTCGCTTTGGCAATATCCATCGTATTGATTCCGGTCGGTGTGTGGGCGCAGAGCCTGGCGGATCGGGTTGTGGAACACACCCTCTTAAACGGACTGAGGATCTTAATGGTTGAGCGGCACCAAGTACCGACTATTTCGTTTCGCATTATCTATAAAGTCGGATCGGCCGACGAAGTCAATGGCATTACCGGAGTGGCCCATTTATACGAACACATGGCATTCAAAGGAACCCAGCGAATCGGAACACGCAATTACGAGGCCGAAACAAAAAGCATCCTTCGGATCGAGCAGGTCTATCAAGAGATCGCTCGTGAGAAAGGGAAGGGCCCCAAGGCCGACCCAAAACGTCTGGAAACATTGGCGGCCGAATTCGATGCCCTACAGGAAGCCGCTCGAAAATGGGTTGTCCCAAATGAGCTCGCGGACATTTACGATCGAAACGGCGCTTCCGGATTCAATGCCTCCACCAGTCGGGATGTCACCAATTATATGGTCAGCTTGCCCGCCAACCGCCTCCCGCTTTGGATCGCAATCGAATCGGACCGGATGGCCAATCCAGTCATGCGGGAATTTTACAAGGAGCGGGAGGTCGTCCTGGAAGAACGGCGGCGAAGTGTTGAAACCAGTCCGGGCGGCAAGCTCTACGAAACGTTTTTATCCACCGCTTTTGCGGCCCATCCTTATGGAAACCCGATTCTGGGTTGGCCCTCCGATGTCGGCACCCTTTCGGCAACCGAAACCGAACGTTTTTTTAAGACTTATTACGGGCCGAGCAATACCGTCATCGCCATGGTCGGAGATTTTAAGACCGATGCAGTGATCCCGCTTCTGGAGCGTTCTTTCGGACAAATTCCCACCGCGCCGGCGCCGCCGCCGGTGGTGACGGTCGAGCCGCCACAGCGTGGGGAGCGCCGGGTTGAAGTGGAGGACAATGCGAATCCAAGACTCTTAATCGGCTTTCATAAGCCGAACCTTCATCACCCGGATGACCCGGTGTTCGATGTCATCGATTCCCTTCTTTCGATGGGAAGAACCTCTCGGCTTTATAAAAAGCTGGTGGTCGAGAAGAAGATTGCCGTCGGCGTGTCGTCTTCCGCGGGCTCCCCCGGAGCGCGGTATTCGAACCTTTTTACCTTCTCCGCAACCCCCCGTGCTCCCCATACCACGGAGGACTTGGAGGAGGCGATCTATGCCGAATTGGAACGCTTAAAACAGGAAGCGCCGACCCAGAAAGAAATGGACAAGGTCATCACCAATATCGATGCCTCACTCGTCCGATCGCTTCGGTCCAACAGCGGACTGGCGGGACAATTGGGTTATTTCGAGGCCGTTGCGGGAGATTGGCGCTATATCCTCAGAAATCGGGATGCCATCGCAAAAGTGACGGCGGAAGATGTGATGCGGGTTGCCAAAACTTATTTTACCAAAAAGAATCGGACCGTCGCCCGTCTCGTGAGCGTGCAAGACGGCGCCGAAGGGCAAGACAACACCGCGCGGAAGGAGCCTCCACGATGAAACGACGATCCCTCACCTTGATCCTCTTCGCGTCCCTCGTCCTTTTTGCTCCGCTCCGATCGTCGGCCGATCCGGACATCATGCAAGACCCCAGGGAGATGTCCTTTCGTCCGATCGTCTTCCAGCCTCCGAAGGCCGAACGCGTGGTGCTCTCCAACGGGATGATCCTTTATCTCTTAGAAGACCACGAGCTTCCCCTTGTGAGCCTTCAGGCCATGATCCGGGTCGGGGACATCTACGAACCGGCCGACAAGATCGGACTGGCCGGCATCACCGGGAGCGTGATGCGGACGGGAGGAACGCGAAATCATAGCGGGGAAGAAATCGATGAAGTCCTCGACCAGATTGCCGCTCGCTTGTCGGTGGGGATCGGGAGCACCTCCGGGAACGTCTCGCTCGATACGCTGAAAAAAGATTTTGACTTGGGTCTCGAGCTGCTGGCTGAAATGCTCATCCACCCGGTCTTCGATCAAGAAAAACTCGTCATCGCAAAAAACGCCGCCTTAGAAGGCATCCGTCGCCGCAATGATCGGCCAGCGTCAGTTGCAAGCCGAACATTTTGGAAACAACTTTATGGAAAAGACAATCCCTATGCCAGGGAATCCACGGAAGCCACGATTAAGGCCATCGAACGGTCGGATTTAGTCGCCTTTCATCAAAAATTCTTTGCGCCCAACAATATGATTGTCGGCATCACGGGCGATTTGACCAAGGACGAGATGATTTCCAAGATCGAGAAGGCTTTCGCGGGCTGGAAGGGGAAGGACATCGACTTCCCGGAGGTGCCCGCCGTTGTGGAACGGGACAAAGGAGCGGTCTATAAGATCAGCAAGGCCATTCCGCAGACCCAAGTCCGCATCGGACACCTGGGCATCAAACAAAAAAACCCGGATTTTTTTGCCTTATCGATTATGAACGACATCCTCGGATCCGGCGGCTTGACCAGCCGTCTTTTTCAAGATGTCCGGACACGACAAGGCTTGGCCTATTCGGTCGGGAGCATTTTTCGTCCGGGAAAGTTCGAGCGGGGCGTCTTTCTCGCCTATGGGGCCACCCGGACGGAAATGACCCTTCAAGCCGTTTCAAGCATGATCAAGCAAATCGAAGGCATTCGAGCCGCAGCGGTATCGGACGAAGAATTAAGCCGCGCCAAGGATGCGTTTCTCAATTCGTTTATCTTCTCCTTCTCCAGCCCCGCGCAGATCGTCGGGCGGCAGATGTCGCTCGAGTATTTCGATCTTCCCCCCGATTACCTCGAGCAATACCGGGAGAACGTGGCCAGGGTGACGAAAGCGGATATCCTCCGTGTGGCAAAGCAATACCTGCATCCGGACCGGCTGATTATCGTCGCGGTGGGTGACGAAACCCGCTTCGACCGGCCTT
The DNA here is from genome assembly GCA_046756925.1 of Nitrospiria bacterium. GTDB lineage: Bacteria > Nitrospirota > Nitrospiria > SBBL01 > JAADHI01 > JAJDBU01. The sequence goes on along the minus strand of JBHHXH010000039.1, from coordinate 11,771 downwards.
TGTCGACCTTGGGTGCCGTTGAGGAAATTGTCTTAACAGAGTAAGTTCTTTATCTCACAGGATTTGGAGGTCTGCATCCCTTTGATGCTCCACCGAATGAAACTGCGGGTTGTCTACGGCGCCGAACTCGCAAAAGACAAGGCCGCCCGGCGGCGGGAAATGCGTGTCATCTTGCTGGCCGGTTTCGCCGTTTTTTTTCCTTTTTTGTTGATCACCTACTTCCTCTTTTCCGAGACCCGGGCGATCAAACTCCTGCTGATCGGCATCCTGGCGGCCCTATCCTGCGTACCGGTCGTGCTCTACGCCTACGCAAAAGGCTTTGGCAAGCCCCTTCGCGATATTTGGCGGGAGCGGACGGAGGAGCTGCGCTGGCTTGCGCTTAAAATCGGCTTCCTCTACGGTTTCGCCCTCTATTGGATGATCTTGGGGATCGTGGAGTTTCTTTTCGGGTATCAGTCGTTTCGCGCCGCCTTGATCAGCTTCGTGGCAAGCGCCGCGGCGCGGGATGGATTTGAAATCGGTTATTTCCGCGGCTTGAAGAAGACCCTTGAGACCAACATCAGGGTTTTTCCAGACGACCGGCCGATTTGGGAAATGCTGAGGGAGGCTCCGCTGAGGATCGGCCTCTTGGTTTTATCGGCGACGATCGGCGCAGGGCTGAGCGGTCTCATCTTGAGTCTATTCGACCCGAACCCCCGTCTCCAGGCACTGGCCGCTGGTTTGGTGGTCGGCGCTTTGGCGACGATGTCCTATGTTTGGATGCTCCAAAAGCCGCCGAAGACCCGGTCGGTCATCCGATTTTTTATTTGGCCCGCATTTACCATGGCCGTCACCTATTTCCTTATTTTTGCCTACCTCCTCCGCATCATTTTTCAAATATCGCTTCCCCTCTCGACTGACTTTGGGGTGTTAATGGGGCTTTGCGCGGCACTGTTAACCTTCGAAACGCTATTCATCGCCTATATCCAACGAAGCGTTCCGGTTCAGAGCAGATCCATCCCGCATGAGCATTTGAACAAGGCGACATCATAGGCAACCCGGCCAACGCGGGGACAATCCGTCGAATATAGGACGTCTTCTTTAATGAATTCGGGTACTTTTTTCGACTTTTTTGTGATAACCTATGCTTGTTTATTCATCCGAATCGGACATCCCCTTGCCCAAACCCATCCCCAAACCCATCCCAGACTATTGGAGTCTATTCGCTGCCCTGGGCATGTTGATCGGACTATTCGGCTATTCGACGCGGGCGATCGCAACAGACATCGTCCAGGAGTCCGAACAAGGGACTGGGCAAGGGACTGGGATTGATGCCGATGAACTTCCCTCGGTGGATGTTGCGAATGATGCCGTCCCAGAAGATGACTTCGATGCGTTTGAGGACGAATTTGAAACGGCGGACGCACCCTTGGTCTTCGATCCCCTCTCCGGATATAATCGGCGGATGACGCGGTTCAACGACAAATTTTACGATTGGATCCTCTCGCCGATGGCAAGCGGTTACCAGGCTGTCGTTCCGCAAACCGGCCGAACGGCGATCGGCCGGTTTTTCAAAAATCTTTTCTTTCCGCTTCGATTCGTGAACAACGTGCTCCAGCTTAAGTATGACGCAGCCGCGGAAGAGTTGGCCCGTTTCGTGATCAATACCACCGTGGGGCTGGTCGGTTTCTTCGATCCGGCGCACGCGTGGTTGCACCTCGAAGCGCACCCCGAGGATTTCGGTCAAACGCTCGGTTTTTATGGCGTCGGCAGCGGCTTTCACCTCGTGCTCCCATTTTTGGGCCCTTCCAACCTGAGAGACACGATCGGATTGGTCCCCGATGCCTATGCCGTTCCCTTCGCTTACCTTCACGAAGCGGAAGCAGCGCTCGCGATCGAGTCCTACCGAAGGTTGAATGTCACTTCATTGCATCTCGGAGAATACGAAAGCATCCGGAAAGACGCACTTGACTTATATAGCTTTTTACGGGATGCTTATGAGCAGAACAGGAACAAACAGATAAAGGAGTAGCGAATGAAATCTCTTTTGCTGTCAATATGGGCGGTGATCCTTCTTTCTTTCCCGGTGATGGCCGACGACAAGGCTGAAGTGGATGCCTTTATCAAGGGAAAATTGGATGTTGTGATGACGCTGCTCCAGGATGGGTCATTGGGAAAAGAGGAAAGAAACGAAAAGATCCTGGCCGTCATCACGGAGGCCTTCGATTTTCCCCTGATGGCAAAGCTGACCTTGGGCAAAAAACATTGGACCGGGTTATCAAAAAAAGATCGATCCCGTTTCACCCGCCTTTTCATCGAACGTCTGAAGGCCTCTTACATGGAAAAATTCGATCTGTTTACCGATGAAAAAATCGTCTATAGCCCAGCGGTTCAGGTGGGCAACAAGGTCCATATGCTCACCGAACTGGTATCTGGTCCCGATAAGTTTGCAATGCACTACAAGCTATATAAAGCGAAAACGGGATGGCAGGTCTACGATCTGGAATTGGAGGGCGTCAGCTTGATTACGACCTATCGCTCTCAGTTTAATGAAATCCTGCAAGGCGGGACCATCGACGATCTTTTCGCAAAGCTCGAAAAACCGGACAAGCCATAGCTTCACCCAAGCACTCCCCCCAAGCCATTCGGATGGAAACACCTCATACACCGACTTCCCGCCTTTTTGATCGCATGATCCTCAGACGATCCCGCACCGTTTTGATTGGTCTCGTCCTCTGTATTGCCTTTCTTGCATACCAGGCAAAGGACTTTCGCCTGGATGCCTCCGCCGACACGCTTATCTTGGAGGATGACAAAGACCTGCGTTATACGCGGACGATCGTCAACCGCTATGGAGAACAGGACTATGTGGTGGTGACCTATACAACGAAGACAGACCTGTTTTCGGAAAAATCGCTTGAGACGATTGCAGAGCTGCAGGCGGATTTGGAGGCCCTCGATGGGGTGGCCTCCGTGATGTCGCTATTGGATGTGCCGCTTCTGGAAAGCCCGCCCATTCCGGTGAAGGAACTTTCAAAAAAGATCGTCACGCTCCAGACGCCGGAAGTGGATATCGCCTTGGCACGTATGGAGTTTCAAAACAGCCCCATCTACCAAAATCTGCTTGTCAGTCCCGACCTGGAAACGACCGCCTTGCAGGTCATCTTTCCAGTCGATGAAACCGGAAAAGACCTGCTCGCACGCCGGACCGATTTACGGGACAAGGCCCGGTCAGAGGGCCTGGGTCCGACCGAGGAGGAGGCGTACAAACAAGCGAGACAAGCCTATCGCCAACACAATGATCGGATGAAAGCAGTTCGGCATAAAAATATCTCGGAGATTCGGGCCGTCATGAACCGCTATCGGGGACATGCCGATCTGTTTCTCGGGGGCGTGAGCATGATTGCCGACGATTTGATCACCTTTATCAAAAAAGATCTCAAATTATTCGGCCTCGGCGTCCTTTTCTTTTTAATCGTCACCCTGAAAATCATTTTCGGCCGAACCCGCTGGATCTTGATCCCATTGGCCTGCTGTTTTTTCTCCACCCTCGCCATGTTCGGTTTCCTCGGCTTGTTCGGCTGGGACGTCACGGTCATTTCCTCGAACTTCGTTTCCCTGCAATTGATTATCACCATGGCCATCACCATACACTTGATCGTTCGCTACCGGGAGCTGGAGGAAGCCCATCCTGAATCGGAACATAGAGACTTGATACTGGAAACGGTGGCTTCGATGTTCAAACCTTGCCTTTATGCCGCGCTGACGACGATTGCCGGCTTCGCATCGCTTGTGCTGAGCAATATCCTGCCGGTGATCAATTTCGGGTGGATGATGATTGCGGGGATCGGCGTCTCCCTGCTCCTCACTTTTCTCATTTTTCCCGTCTTTCTGCTGCCCTTTGGAAAACCGGTGGCGGATTCGTCGCGGAAGGCGACCTTTCCCCTAACATCGATCCTGGCAAGGTTCGCGGCCACGCGCGGCAAGACGATTTTAGCGCTCAGCATCGTCATCCTCGTTTTTAGCCTCGCCGGGATTTCGCGCCTGGTGGTCGAAAACAGCTTTATCGACTACTTCAAGCACTCGACCGAAATCTACCAGGGTATGAAGCTGATCGATCAAAAGTTAGGGGGAACGACGCCGCTTGATGTGGTGATCGATCTGGAGACCGCGCAGGCGGCCGAGCCCGAAACAAGCGAGCCCTCTTTATCACTCGAAGACGAGGCCTTCGATGAATTTGCCGAGTTTGAGGATGCCGGGAGCGAAGATAAATATTGGTTTACGACCGAAAAAATGGCGCTGATCAAACGCGTCACCGAATATCTCAATGGGCTTCCCGAAACCGGAAAGGTCCTATCCCTCGGCACGATGCTGCAGGTCGCAGAGAAAATGAACAAAGGGGAGGCCCTCGACAACTTCGAACTGGCGCTATTATACGAAAAGCTGCCGGAACCGATGCTCGCACTGGTCTTGACGCCTTATGTGTCCATCGAACACAATCAGGCGCGATTCGCCATTCGGATTCGCGATTCCGAAAAATCGCTCAAACGGGATGCCCTATTAAAAAAGATCCGCTCTGACCTGACGAAGACCTTCGAGCTGGATGAAAACAAGGTGCACTTAAGCGGCATGATGGTTTTGTATAACAACATGCTGCAGAGCTTGTTCGACTCCCAGATTAAAACCTTGGGGGTGACCGTGCTGGCCTTGATGTTGATGTTTTTGATCCTTTTTAGATCCTTCACGCTGAGTTTGATCGCGATCGCGCCCAACCTCCTTTCTGTCGGTCTCGTGCTCGGCATCATGGGCTGGCTCAATATTCCCCTCGATATGATGACCATTACCATTGCGGCCATCAGTGTGGGGATTGCCGTCGATGACACGATTCATTACATCCATCGTTTTAAACACGAATTTCAGATAGATCGAAACTATACCCAAACCCTTCACCGCTGCCACGAGAGCATCGGCTACGCCATGTATTACACCTCGGTAACTATCGTCATCGGATTTTCGATCCTGTGCCTCTCCAACTTCATTCCGAGTATCTATTTCGGCTTGTTGACGGGCTTCGCCATGCTGGTCGCATTGATCGCCGCGATGACACTCTTGCCGGAGCTGATCGTCTTGCTGAAACCCTTTGGCGCCGAGGCGGAAACAGCCCTATAAAATATCATGGATCCGCTCACCCACACCCTTTTGGGTATTTGTATCGGTAACGCCGTATTTCGCAAAAAGGTCGGACCGCGTGCGATTCCCATTATGGGCCTTGCTTCAAATCTTCCGGATGTCGATGCCTTGGCGCACTTAAGCGGTCGCCCGGAGGCCATTCTCATGCGGCGGACCTTTGGCCATTCCATGTTGATCCTTCCCATTTTAGCCCTTATATTGAGCTTGATTTTTAAGCGTTTCTGGCCCAATGAAGACCTGAAACGATTATTTGGAATGGTCTGGCTGGGGGGCTTGGTGCATGTGTTTTTCGATCTCGTCAATTCCTTTGGCGTGGTGCCACTCTGGCCCTTAAGCGATTGGCGGCCGGAATTGGGAATCATCTTTATTATCGACCTGATGCTGACCGCGTTGGCCGCGCTTCCCCTTCTTTTCTGCATGTCTAAAAAAACGCGGACCGCCATTGTCCCGGCATCAAAAACCGCGATGGTCCTGGTGGCGGCCTATACGCTTTTTTGCGGTCTCAACCGAACCTGGGCCCTCAACACCCTGGAGGGGCAGGGTGCGGCAAGCGGGGAGGCTGATTTTCGTTATGTTTTTCCGGAACCCTTTGGTCCGCATCGATGGCGGGGTGTTTTAAGAAATGGGCAAAATTACCGGGTGTATTTGATTCATACTCTCAAAGGGCACATGGAAGCCCACGGTATTGTTCAAACCCACATCCAAAACCCCAAGGTTATGCTGGCCCAAGAAAGTCCCTTGGCCAAACGGCTGCTTTGGTTCTTTAAAGCCCCGGTCTGGACTGTTTCTCAACACGAAAACGATGCGCTAGCAAAGGTGGGCGTTTATGACCTGCGGTTTCGCGCCCTCCTCATCGATCGCCCAATCCCCTTTCTCTTTGAATTTCAAGGCGTCCCCAATGGGCGGCTCGTAGAGCCCTCACAATGAGGGACCGATATGCCGTTAAAATGGACCGCCCTTGATCGCAGGAAAAGATTTTTTATAAGCCGATGTCATTCTCCAGATGCGAGGACAAACGCGCGATGGATCTAATGGATCTATGTGTGCAGGCATGTCCTATCATGCCATGAAAAAACTGTTTAAGACGGCGCGCTTTGACTTTTTGTGCCGGATGCAATACGCTGGCGCCGATCGGTTTTTGCATCTTTTGCCTTGCGCGATGTCAGGGCCCTTCAAAAGACTTTGATGGGGAGGGAGAAGGGAACGACCGGGACCTATGGGGGAAGCATCTTGTGATTCTAATCGTTTTTTTGGGCCCCGCTTCGACGCATGAGGACGCATTCCCCGCGATACCAGGACAAGGAGAACCTTCGTGGTCCGGGGTTTATGGATACGCGCCGAACGCTCGGGCCAACCCCCTCGGCACGGCCACGCTCATCGGGAACAAAGAAACCGTGAGGGGTAGTGTCTTATTCAATGCCGACACGATTCAAGGCATCGGGGATGGCTTGGTGAGGACCCATGACGACACGGGGTCCCGTGTGCATTGGGGCCACCTGGAAGAAAATAAGTAAAATGCCTCCAACGGCTTACTACTGTTACAATTGCAAAAAATGCAAAAAAATGGCCGAGCGAGGTATGACGCAAAGGTGTCCTCAATGCGGCGGAAAACTCTTCGGCAAATCGGCCATGGGCAAAGGGATCGTCAGTTTAATCTTTGGTTCTTTTTGGGGAGTGCTTGCCATGCTGGCCGCCGGAATGGACAAGACGGCATTTTATCTCTGTTTGACTGTTTTTATCATCCTATTTAGCAATGGCGTTTGGAAAATTTATACCAGCCTGCAAACCAAACATTGATTGATTTATTTTAACCAACCGTAAGGAATCGATTTAAAAGCGGCGTCCTTCGATTTCGAGACGGCGCATCCTTTCCGAGGCGGATAGTGAAATAAACCCATCTCAGCGCCTTTGGACAAAAGCTGCCGGACACGTTCTCGGCTCAATCCCATCTTTTCACCGACGGCGCGAAGCGTGCCCTCTTTCATATAGAGGCGATGAATTTCGAGAAGCCTTTCAGTCGGCGACCGCTTCACCGGAGGGTTTGAAAGCAGCGAGTGGCGAAGTGCGAAGCGGACCTTTTCATCAACATAAGGGGACAGCGGCTGACCTTCCACAATCTTCCGCATCGTCGAGGGTCGAATATCCAGCCTCGACGCAAGCTCAAAAAGATCGATATCATCTTGAACCACAGATGAAAGCAGCGTCATCACAGAATTGTCCATCACATTCGGAGGCCTTGTTCCTCGTTGCCTCATCTTTGTGCTCCTTTACTCATGACGTTTCATTACGCCCGCGTGGGATGCCGCCTTTTCGGCTTTGATCCGGGGACAGGGGGGAGGAAAGGGACCCTCTCGGCCTTCGGCCTAAGAGGGAAGGAAGCCCCTGTCCCCGGAAAAAGGATTCGAATTCGCCGTCGCCAGCCGCTGGTTTTATACATATAATATCCGCTTATCGCTTACATCTCATTTGTCACTTGGCTTCTTTCAAGGAGAACCGTATATCTTGAAGGGCACGCCGGACCACCGATTTGCCGTTGATTTCTTTGGGGCTGAATTTCCATTTTCGAATGGCGCGGAGGGCCGATCGGTCGAACACCTTTGGAGGATTCGACCGGATGATGGTGGGATTACGAACCGATCCGTCTTTTGTAATCGTAAACGCAACCGTCACAATCCCCTCAAGTTTCGCCCGGACCGCCCTGCGTGGATAGCGGGGGGGCACCCGGATGAGCGGCGCGGCATCTATTTCGACTTCCCCTGTAACGAATGCCTTCGCCAGGTTTGGAACGGTTTCCGGCGCTGCCACTTCCGGGTCATTTGAGGGAGGCGCTGGGATTTCAATGGGGACCTCCTCTGTTTTTTTAGGAACATCGGTCGCCTCGGCTACTTCCATCTCTTCGGGCTCCGACCGGGCCGGTTCCACTTCAGAGGCTTCGCTCTCTTCCTTCGGCGTGGCCACAGACGTAACGACCTCCTCCAGCCACCTCTCCGGAACCATGACCGCTTCGGTTGGAGGGGTCGGGAGAGGCAAGGGCTGAACCGGCTCGATGATCGGCTGAATCCGTTTTATCTTCTCTATCCTTTTCGTTTTTTTTCGCGGTTTTGACCCCTTCGCGATTTTAGGACGGGGTTTAAGCGGCGGCGGTTCTTTGAGGACGGGAAGCTTGCGGACCGTTCTCTTTTTTTCGCGCGGGGGTTCGGATTGGAGTTTGGGTTGCTGTTTTATGCGAATGAATTCGATCTCCTGAAAGTCTGTCCCTTTTTCAGGGAGTTTTTTTTCACCGGCCACCATCCGGTGCATCATGAGAAACAAAAATAGATTGATGAGGATTGAAATAAAACAAACCGGAACCACCCGCTTCATTTTTCACCTTCCTGGGCGGCGATTGAAACATCGGAGACCCCGGCGAGCCGCGCCTGATCGATGACCTTCACGAGAAGCCCGGTCTCAGAGGCGGCATCGGCCAAAATCACGACGCCGCCTTCCGGGTTTTCGGCATGAAGCCGTTCTACATGGGGCCGAACGGCATCGATCCCGATCCGTCTCCGGTCGATCCAGATCTCTTCATTCTCCGAAATGGCGATGAGAATATTTCCTTCGGCCTTCCGCTCCACCGATTGTGCGCTGGGGCGCTGCACATCGATTCCGGTCTCCTTCACAAAGGACGTGCTCACAATAAAGAAGATCAACAAGATAAAGACCATGTCGATCAGGGGCGTCATATTGATCTCGGAAGCGTTTCCTTGGTTTTTGACATGCCGTCTGCGCATCGATTAATCCTCCGGGAGGAGATCGGCCATCCGCTGTCGTTCGGCCGAGACCCGCCGCCTCAGATCCACACTGAAATAAAGACCGGAGAGAGCTGTCACGAGTCCGGCCATCGTTGTCACCAAGGCTTCCGAAATGCCCTTGGCCATCCCGCGGGCATTGCCCGTTCCGAAACGGGTCATCACCTCAAAGGCGCCAATCATCCCAGTCACCGTCCCCAGCAAGCCCAACAACGGAAGGAGCGTTGTGAGCGTCTTGATCAGGGGGAGCGACGCCTGAAGGGCCGATGTCCCTTCCGAAATCAGGGCGCGGCGGATCTGTCTGGCAAACCAGGAACAACGGTCTTGACGCTTTCGCCACGCCGAGGCCTCTTTTTTGAATTGTACGCGATGGGTCCAATACATAAACCAATAGCGCTCGATCACCAGCGCCCATAAAAGCAGCGAAGTCAGGAGGACCCCCCAGAGGACCGACCCGCCCATCTCCAGGAATTGAAGGACTTGGCCGAGCATCTCACGGACGATGCGCATGTTGTTTCTCCGCCAGCCTTGCAACGATCCCAGCGCTTTGTTCATCGAGGATCTGCACCAAACGGTCGCGCTTTCCCGAGATGAAGCTATGCAGCAGCACAATCGGAATCGCCACCACCAAACCGAGCTCGGTCGTCACGAGCGCCTGAGAAATCCCACCCGACATCAGCTTCGGGTCCCCCGTTCCGAAGAGGGTGATCGACTGGAAGGTTTCGATCATCCCGGTTACCGTACCGAGCAAGCCCAGCAGCGGGGCAATGGCCGCCAGGATCGCCACCGTCGAAAGCCCCCGCTCCAGACGGGGAATCTCCTTAATTGTCGCCTCATCCAGGCGGAGCTCTAGCGTTTCGACATCCTGCTCCGGATTGTCCGTATAGATCCGCATGATCCTTCCCAAGGCATTGTTCGTCTTCGGAAACTCTTCTCTGACTTGCAGAACGATCCGCCGTCCGGCAAAGCTGAGATAGGCGAAGCGCTCGCCGATGACCAGGAGGGCAATCCCGCCGATGGCAAGAATGAGGCCGCCGATCATCCCACCCTGCCGAAGCTGTTCGAGGGTATTAGGCGTCTGAACCAGGAGGGAGAGAATGGCGCCTCGTGAAGGATCAATCCCCATCGGAACGATCCCTTCCTTGGCCTTTTCCAAGCCCCGGGCCATCCGGGTAAAACGGTCCGGCGGTTGCCGGCTGAAGACGGCCAGCTTACCCGATTCGGGCACATACCGAAGATAGTGCCCCTCCGAAACGGCATTGAACAGACCGACCCGGATCACTTCTTTCTCCTCCCTTTCGCCCCGTGTCGATACAACCGGCGCGGTAAAACGGACCACCTTGCCCGACTCGGTCATCTCCTCGAGATGGCTCAGCCAAAGCCCTTCCATCTTTTCAATGGAAGGATGCCGCTTCTCCTCTGCAATCGCCCGCATGACCTCAGCGCGGCCCGGTTTCTGCGCCGAAACCAGCGAGGCAGCGAGAATGCTTTCCGCCTCTCTCGCATGCTGCCGAACCACGGCGAACAGCGCCTCCAGCGCCCCGGCTTCCTTTTTGAGCCGGGTCTCAAAGGCCGAGATTCGAACCTCGTTTCGTTCAAATATCTCTTTTTGGCGCCGGTTCCGTTTTTCTTCGGCTTCCAGCCGTGCTTCGGCTTCTTTCAGAAGCGCCGCCCGCCGGTCCTCCTCGGCTAAAAACCGGGCCTCCGTTTCGGCAGGGATCTCTCCTTTCAGTATCCGCTCCTTCCGGACTTGTTCAAACAACTCATCCATTGAAGCAGGCGGCTCCGCCGCAGGGCACTCGATGACGTAAAGTCCCAAGATCATGCTGAGGATCATGACGAGGATGCCCAGGTCTTTTTTCATTTCGAAAACTCCGGGGCAGGGATTGGAAGCCTCAGCAGATCTGGCGGGGCTTCTTTTTTGGCGATCCGGAGCCCCTGCTCAATCGAACGGAGATAATCCTTTGGAAGCGTTTTCCAGCTTTTCTCCCGGGCATCCCAGTAGCCGGCCTCCGTCCCATCGAGGCTCAAATAGAAGAGTGCAAGGCGGCCGATGCGAAGAAAGTGGACGCTTCTCCTATTGCCTTCCCGATCGAGTCGTCCGGTAGACGCCTCGATCGTCCGGCCGTAGGCCGCCTCGACCTCATAGGCCGCCATCACCCGGCGGTACTTTTCGGCAAAGGAGACATCGGCTCGTTCCATGAGTTTGCGAAGCGCCTCAACCCGGCCCAGCCGTTCAGCCCTTAGAAAAGGGCGGTCGAGCGTAACGAACTGCCCCAGGCGGTCGATCATCCGGATCATGAGCGGCACAATCTCGCGATGCGTCTCCTCGATTTCGGCGCGTTGTTGTTCAAACGAGGCCATTTCCGCCTCCTGGGCCGCGATCATCCTTGCAATCTGATCATTGTAAAGACGAAGCTGCGCTTCCCGTCGGAGGACATCCCGGTATTCCTGAAGCGCATGATCGGTTTCGACGGGAAGTGTATCCCCTTGTTCCGGGGAGACGTCAAGCGCCGTGTCCCTCTGAATCTCTCTCGGGGCTTGAACCGGGCCGGCTTGGACAACCGGAGTCCATAAGAGGCAAAGGCCGCAGCATAATATCTTCAAAAATCGAGAACCGTTCATATGATGTTCTTTATCAACTAAAGAAGCCCAAAGCGTTTTTACGCTTTGGGCTTTGGATGCGAATACCTTGAGATCGCGAGCCGCTGAATCAGCTTAATATATGATTATGAGATTCATAATCAATAACTTCCAGAAAATTACCAGATCCAGCATCGTATTGTCAAATCGTTTTTCATTTCATATCGCGAT
>JBHHXH010000038.1:0-25730 GCA_046756925.1 Nitrospiria bacterium | reverse complement strand
TCACATGACCGAAAAGCTCGCTCTCCAGCAAGGTTTCGGGAAGGGCGCCGCAATCGACCGCCACAAACGGCCGGGCTCTGCGGTTGCTCATCCGATGAATCGCTTGCGCGACCCGTTCTTTACCGGTCCCGCTTTCTCCATAAATCAATACGGTCGCATGACTTGGCGCAACCAGCCGGATCATATGGAAGAGGGACTGCATCTTTTTGCTGTGGCCGATCATACCGCAAAATGAAGCATCCTCCTCTACACGTGGCGGATTGCTGTCTGCACCTTCGGAAGGGAAGGAAGATACCGGCAGGTCTTGAATAATTTCCACGGCACGGCAGACCCGCCCAGCTTCATCGAAGATAGGATACACGCGCAATTCTTTTTGGACAAGTATGCCGTTTCGCTTGCTTTTTTTGATAACCCGGGCGCTCTCTCCGGTTTCAAACGCGCGCATGCTGGGGCACGCTTCGCATGGGACTTTTCTTCCATGCAAAAGGGTATAACATTTCTGACCAACCGAATCGCCGGCGGCTCCGCAAGTCACCGACTTATTGGCATAGTCAATCGTATAGTCTTTGTTGATGACGATAATCGGATCGGAAATGCTGTCCAATATGGAATGATAGAATTGGGAAGGCAATCGATCTGGAACACCCGGCATGGATACGACCCATTTTTAAGAAATATATGGTCATAAAAATACAGGATCGTTTCCACATTAACAATGATCGACATTATTATTTTTATTGATTTAGGTCAACTAAATTCAATCCGATCTCACCCCACTCTTCATCAAAAAACACACCACGATGCATACGCCTTCGGTGGTCGTGGTCGGCTATTTGAGGGCAATCTTTTACGGTGAACACCGGAATGACCGTCGAGCGAATGACACTTTCCACGGTCGATGTCATCAGGCGATCTTTAATTCGGCTCAGAAAAGGAAGCCCCATCACAATCAAATCACATTGAAGACCTTCGGCAATTTCCGTAATTTGTGTGGAAGGCTCTCCTTTTAATAGATGTGTTTCGATTAAGACCCCTTTCCCCCGCCAATATGCGGCCTCCTGTTCCAATTGCTTCCGGTGTTGGTGCTTGCGTTCTTTTTTGGGTACAAAAGGATCGCCCATTATAGTCATCACATGGGTGAGATGAATGACCGCATTCAGCTCACCAGTAAGAAAGACCGCAAAATTTAGGGCGGCTGTGGAACAGCCCGAAAAATTGGTCGGCACTAAAATTTTTTGACGTATTTCCATCTTTATGTTGACCGTCACGCCACTTCATACAGGGCTTCTTTAACGAATTTTAGCAATTATCGTACCTACATTTCCATATCATGACCGCATAAAATATGCGCACCTTTACAATCGGCTAGGAAGTTCAACGTTTTGCAACAACCGAATCATGACACCCAATGTGTCTAATAATGTAGACAGTCCAAATAGACACAGGCTGAGCGCAAGGCGTCCAAACAATTTCGAGACGCGTTAACGTGGAAAAGCGTCTCTTAAGCCCCCATCGACAGGGAGGATGGCGCCGGTGGTTTTGGCCGCGCGGTCAGAAGCGAGAAAGAGGGCGGCTTCAGCGACGTCTTTCCCAAGAATGCGGGTTTGGAGGAGGTTGCGTTTGGCGTAAAAGCTTTCAACCTCGGCGACCGGGATCCGATGGGCCTGTGCGCGTTCCGCGCGAATCTGTGGGGACCAGAGGCCCGAATCCTCGAAAATACCGTCCGGCGTGACCATGTTCACCCGGATGCCGGCCGGGGCGTTTTCGATGGCCATGATGCGTGCCAATTGGGTCTGGGCCGCTTTGGAAGCGGAGTAGGCCCCAAAGTCTTTTCCGGGCGAGAGCACATTCTTCGTTGTGATGACCACGATCGCGCCGCCCAGACCTTGGGCTTTCATGACGCGGAGGGCCGCTTGCGAGGTTAAGAGATGACCGGTCGCATTCACGGCAACCGAGGCTTCCCAGTCGGCCCGTTTTAGTTGGTCAACAGAGGCCGTTCGGGCGATGCCGGCGTTCGAGATAAAGATATCCAGCCCCCCGAAGATGCGTACCGCTTCCGCAAAGCCTTGGCGGACGCTTGTCTCGTGAGTCACATCCATTTTAACGGCCGCCGCCTGTTGGCTGCCCGATTTTCGATTCAAGTTTTCTGCAAGTGTTTCCGCTTTTTCGATGTCGATGTCCGTGAGAATCACGCAGCCCCCCGCCGCGATGAAGGCCTCGGCGATGGCCTTCCCAATGGCGCCGGCGGCGCCCGTGATCAAGACGATCTTTCGAGAGAATTCTTTTTCGGGGGGGAGCAAGGTCAATTTAAAATTTTCCATCGGCCAATATTCGAATCGGCAGATCTCTTCGATCGGAATCGAACGATAAGCCTCGATGGCCGTGGCGGATTCGATCACCGGAAAGGTATGACGATACAAGTCCTGCACGATTGCGGCGGCGCGAGGGTCTTTTCCCGTGGTAAACATTCCGATCCCGGGAATCAAAATAACACGTGGATTGGGGTCGAGCATGGTGACCCCTGGTGGTTTATATCGATTGAAATAATCGACCGAACGCTGGCGATAGGCCTCACAGCCGTTTCGGATGTCCTCAGCAAGCCGTTCGGTAACCTCCGGTTGTTTCGCATCGACAAAAAGCGGCCAGGGCTTGGTGTGCAGGAGGTGGTCGGGGGTGAAGGAGCCAATTTGCGTCACCTTTTTGGCCTTGGCCGAGCCGATAAAGCGCAATAAATCGGGCTGGTCGTCGTACAACAGGACCATCCGTTTGTTGCGGCTGACTTCACTGCGCAGCAAGGGGGCCACGGCTGCCGCCAAGGCATGGCGCTCCGTTTTGGGAAGTGCTTTTTGCCGAACCGGTCCCAGCACCTGTCGGCCTTTGCGTTTTTGTGCCGCAAAGCGCTCCGCCTTGCGGACCAAAGCAATGGTCTTAAGATAGGCCACTTTGGCGGTATCGCCCCAAGTAATCAAGCCATGCTTGTCCAGAATCAAAGCTTCCAACCCCGGATATCTTTGAAAGGTTTCACCGACCAACTTCGAAAGCTGGAAACCGGGCCGTCGGTAGTCCACAACGGCCACGCCACTGCCGAAAACGGTCTTGATGACCTTGCGGCTGTGGGGGGTATCGGTCAAGGTACAGATGGCATCGGCATGCGTGTGGTAGATATGTGTCTTGGGAAGAAAGGCGTGGAGCAGCGTTTCGATCGAGGGCTTGGGGGCTTTGGGGTCGAGTACCGACTTCATTTGGTAGGCGACCATTTCCTCGTCGCTCATCTCGTCGCGTTTCATGAGCGGGAGGAGATCATCCAGACGCAACGGCGTGAAGTGCTTGGGCGCGATAGTTCGCATGTCCGATCCGCTGCCTTTAATCCAAAGGATGCGGGTGCGTTTCCCTTTGTGGTCGACGCCGGTGGTTTTAATCGACGAATTGCCGCCGCCCCACAAAACCAATTGCGTGTTTGCGCCGATCAACCGTGAGGCGTAGGTAACCAGTTCGACGCCGGATAAACCGCCGGCTTCTTTGTCGGACCACAAGCTCTTCATCGATTCACGATCTTTATAAACAGCAAAAGAGGGGCGCCGATTATTGAGTGACGGATGTGACGGTTAAGGTATTTTCTTCCTGCGCCAGTTGGAACCGGCTGTCGGGAGAAATCACATCGTCGTAGTCTCCGGAAAAAATATTTTCGATCGCTTGTTTGACGAAATCTTTCCCCATCTGCGCCGCCCCCAACCCAAGACCTTGGGCATCCGTTTGGGTTTTGTTGCCGTATTCCAATTCCTTAGAATCTCCAAATTCACTCGGCAAATCGAAGCCGACAAAGACAATCCGCGCCTGATCAAGCATACCGATCTTGCTGAGAATGGCCTCCGCCAGTTTATCCATTGAATAAACCTCCGGCGCCGCTTGGGAGGGGAAGGCTTTCAGGGTTTCATGAAGTTTCACTTTGGCGTCGTTCATCATGATGAGGGGCTCGATCGTCTTAAGCCGCAGCAGGATGTCTTTGTCTTTAGAAAGCTTTCTTGCCGATTGGATGACCTTAATATGCATCATCGGAAGCTCAAAACGTTCTATCATGGGGCGCTTGGTCTTTTCGTTGAGTCCCAGCCAATACATTAAGCGCTTTTTTAAGCTGGGAAGGGGCGTAAAAAGCTTGTCCGCCAACTTGGCTTGAATGTCGGCATGGAGCCCCTTTCCCTCCAATAATTTATCCATCTCCGCTTCAACCTCGTCGTCCGGAAGAAAGGCCGAAACCGCTTCCAGCGTGGTTCGCTGGGCCTCCAAGCGAAGGGCTGCAAAATTCTCCTTCAGCATTCTGAGCAATTCTCCCCGGGTTTCCGGAGTTTTAAATCCACCGATCAAGCCGACGACGTTTTGTTTTTGCAGTTCGTCGTCGATCCGATTCAACAATTCGAAAAGACGGGACAGACGGTCCTGATTGACCGGGAGCACCACCAGAGCCGCCTTTGCCTGGTCTTTATCGTAGGCCGTCGTCGAAGGAAGCCGTGAAGAATATAAGTGAAACACGGCGTCCCATACCTCACCTTCCATGGGCAGGTGCGTCCCGTTTTTCTTCGCATCCCGGGCTCGCATGGCCAGCACGGCAGCCGCTTCGCAGCGGATATTCTCGCTGAAATTTTTGAGCGCCCTCAACAAATGTTGGATCATGTTCTCCGTCGTCGGATAGCCCGTGGTGGACCCATCCTTCGAAAAGGTGACCTGAAGTCCCCGTAATAGATGAACCGCCGTGTTATCCGATTTCGTATGGTCGAGCCCATCCAAAAGGGGCGCTAAACCATTCGAGGGATATTTCCCTTGTATATATTGGGCAAAGACAAAAAGCGCGTCTTCGCCTCCCTTTGGCAACAAATCGACCATAGGACCACTGACCCGTTCGGAATGATCTAAGTTCGCCAATATCTTATAAAGCGGGATCCAGATATCGCGCCGCGATGTGATTTCTTCGCGATTTAAATAGGACAAGAGTGTATCGAAACATTTCTTCTCAAAATCTTTCAGTCCTTGGGCATTTCCCTCAACCACGAGACGATCGATCATTTGATCCAGGAGGACCGCAGCGTCAGAACGAAGATCCGGTTGAGAGGAATCCAAGAGAGACAGGATGGCTTCGGCAAGATCGATTCGAAAGGGAAACCGTTTTAGAAGACGGATTTCCAATTGACGGATCCACTTGACGGGTTCGTCTTCCAGTAAAGGGATGATGGTCCGCCAAAGATCCGGGGGGGGAGGGCTTTGGCTAAATGCCATGCCTTCTATGGTGCGTTGTCTCTCGGTATTGGGTACCGCTTTCGGGTCTAACTTTTCTGCCAACTGTTTGTCCATTTAAAAAATTCCTCCGTTTTCTAATGAGCGAAGACTTAGAATGCCGTCATATTTTCGTCTTGGAGCCCGCCGAAGAACCGGATCAGGCGTGCCGAACCATTCCCTTACGGCAAATCAGGTGCGAATAGCAATTCGTACAATGTCTTGAAATAATGTTGTTTTAACCGGAATGAATAGGAAAATATCAATTCGGTTCAAAATAATCTATGTCAAGTTTTATACCCTACTTATCCATTTGAATTCAAGAAATTGTTCGACCACGCGAGATAAAGTTAAAAATGAGACCATCCTGTTCACGAAAGTGCGCATCCCTCCCCCCCGATTCGCAGCGGCATACAAAAGACGTCTGGCGGCCCGAATGCCCGGATTCATCAGGGAATGTTGCATCTCCCTGTGCGCTTGGTCTAAACTGAGTCCCTAAGCATAGCCCGAATCGCGTGCGGCGCACAATAAGGATGGATGGCAATGGAAGAAAGCAAGGCACTGGACATCAATCTAGGAAATATCTCATTTAAAGAAGGCCTCATCCCAGCCGTCATCCAAGATCATCGGACCCAGGCAATCCTCATGTTGGCATATATGAATCCGGAATCCCTTCGCTTGAGTTTAAAGACCGGAGAAACCCATTTTTGGAGCCGATCCCGTCAGCGGCTTTGGCGAAAGGGCGCGACATCGGGACACATCCAAAAAATAAAAAAGATCTATCTCGATTGCGATCAGGATACGCTCTTGGTTCATGTCGAACAGGTGGGGCCGGCCTGCCACACCGGACGACGGACTTGCTTCTTTCGCACCCTTGCTCCCGACGGTCGATTGGAAGAGGCCCTTGACCTGAACGAATCGAAAGACCGACACGAAACATCGCCCTTGGTACGGCTTTCGAACACCATAAACGATCGAAAAAAAACCCCCTCATCGAAGTCCTATACCAGCCTTCTTTTGAGGGAAGGGATTGACCGGCTCCTGAAGAAAGTCGGGGAAGAATCGGCCGAGCTGATTGTCGGCGCCAAAAACGGGGATAAAAAAGAGATCGTCCACGAAAGCGCCGACTTGCTCTACCACCTCCTGGTGACCTTGGCATATTTCGACATCCCCTTCAAGGACATCGAAGAGGAGCTGGCGCGGCGAAGCGCCCAATCCGGATTGGAGGAAAAACGCGCACGGGGAGGACCGAATTCGGAAAAGCCTACTTCTTAAAGCAACCATCATAAGGAGCCAGCATGTCGGAGTCACCTAAAGAGTCGGATTGCCTCTTTTGCAAAATCGTTCACCAAGAAATCCCAAGCCAGATAGAATATGAGGACGATGTCGCGATCGCATTCAAAGACCTCAACCCCCAAGCCCCGCACCATCTCCTGGTGATACCAAAAAAACACATTGCCCGTCTGGACGATTTTGCAACGCAAGACCTGCCGGAAATCGCCCACCTCTTCTCCGTGGTCGTCAAACTCGCAAAACGGCACGCCCTCACGGAAAGTGGATTTCGAACCGTCATCAATTCGGGTGCGGGTGCGGGCCAATCCGTCTTTCATCTTCACATCCACCTCCTGGGGGGAAGACCGTTTCACTGGCCGCCCGGATAAAGAATCGATCCCATGTCCAAACCCATCGGACCCGACTAGAGCGTCACGCACGTTCGGGCAAGCTGGAACTTGGAGAAAGGACAACAAGGCCTGCCTGCCCCGACGCAATAAAGTAACCTCGCACTCGAATAAGCGGGTGTTCTATTCCTTCGTTCATTGAAGTGCAAAGGAATTTTTCGTTGGGAATCCCGAGACATCGGCAACTCTATCTCGCGATCGACCAAGGCGGCCACGCCAGCCGGGCGCAGGTGATCGACCACTCAGGCGAAGTGCTTGTCCAGGCATTGTGCGGCATCGGCACCGAACATCCAAAATCAACGTGGATCGAACACGATGCGGAAGAGATGATCGCTTCCCTCAACCAGGTCATCTCCAACGTCGTCTCACAATTGGGCATCCGGAAAAACAGGCTGGTCGCCGCCGCCTTGGCTTGCCAACGCGCCAGTGTCGTCTGCTGGCATCGGGGAGACGGTCATCCCTTATCGAAGGTCCTAAGCTGGCAAGACCGCCGGGCAAGGGATTGCATGAAAAAGTTCGAGCCCTTCACCGAGACAATACACGCCAAAACGGGCCTGATTCCCTCTCCGCATTACGGTGCAAGCAAGCTACGCTGGTGTCTCGATCACCTACCCGAAGTGAAGACCGCACTCAATAAAGGAAACCTCGCATGCGGTCCTCTCGCGAGTTTCATCGCCTACCGACTGACTCAGGCAGCGGTTCAAACCGTCGATCCCGCCAATGCATCGAGAACCCTGCTCTGGAATATCGATTCCGGCGATTGGGATTCCGAATTGTTGGATCTGTTTCGGATTCCACTAAAAGCCTTGCCGCAATGCGTCCCGACCCGGCATCCCTTCGGAATGATCCAAGCCTTCGATCGAAAGATTCCGCTCGCGCTGGTCACCGGAGACCAATCGGCCGCCCTTTTTCAATGCGGACCGCCTCAAGAGGATGCGCTTTACATCAATCTCGGATCAGGCGCTTTTCTCCAACGCGTGCTGAGAAAACCGGCCTTCCATGCCAAACCGCTCTTGACGAGTGTCGTGCTGAAAGACGGCAACCATACCCTTTACGCACTCGAGGGAACCGTGCATGGCGCCGGATCCGCACTATCATGGTTTTCTCGCGAATTTGGGGCGGAAGCATGGCGGGAGCAGGCTGACACCTGGCTCAATACCGTTCAGCATCCACCGATATTTATCAACATGATCGGGGGACTCGGTTCCCCATTTTGGATACCCCAGATGACGCCGCGCTTCATTGGTGACGGAGATATCGCCTCCCGTTTTACAGCGGTGATCGAAAGCATCCTCTTTCTGATTCAGGCCAATCTGGAAGCGATGAATCGATGTACCGCGACACCCACGCATATCATCCTGAGCGGCGGCATCGCTCAAATCAATGAACTCTGTCAAAAATTGTCGAACGCCACAGAGCGCCCTGTGCTCCGGCCCCAACAATGCGAGGCGACCGCGCGGGGCCTCGCCTATTTGCTGATGGATTCTCCAAGGACTTTTCCAGGCAAGCAGGATTCGTCCACCTTTTTCCCAAGGGCCGATAAAAACCTAAAAAATCGTTATGGAACATGGAAGCAGGCGATGGCCGAAGTCATTGCATCAAATGATTGATACAGTGACACTTGCGTGAGACAATCCATACATTGTTTTTAGAAAAAGACGCAGGGAGTACATGTTAAAAGCATGCTCATATACGCATCGGAATCGGGTCGGCATGCAACGCGACATCCCCCAGGAAGCGTCATGACATCGTACACGCACAGCGTCCCCACACTGGTTGCACATCGGGGCTGGGCGGCGCGTTATCCGGAAAACACCCTCCTGGCCTTCAAAGAAGCCGTTGCCGCCGGTGCGTATTTCATCGAGTTCGATATTCAAATGTGCAAGGATGGTACGCCGGTCATCCTTCACGATCCATTTCTTGTGAGAACATCAGGTGTCAATAAAAACGTGTTCGACTGCACTTATGAATCGATTAAAGATATCCGAACATGCGAAAACCGACGTTTCGGCAAACGGTTTTTACATGACGACACCAACATTCCAACATTAAGCCGGGTGGTGGAATGGATGGCAGGCCAGACGGCCGTCAAGGCCTTTTTAGATATCAAGGTGGAAAGTTTAAAAAAATATGGCGCCGAGACAGTCATCAAAACGGTCATGGACGCAATCGGACCGATATCCAAGCGATGTTGCGTGATTTCGAAAGATACGGCCGCGCTCGGCTATGCGCGCCGCTTAGGCGTGCATCGGATTGGGTGGGTCCTTCAGAGCTGGACCGAAGCGGCGCGGCGTAAGGCACTTGAATTGGCGCCGGAATATCTCTTTGTGAACCATAAAAAAACACCGTCCTCATCATGCCTGTTTTGGCCCGGTTCCTGGCGTTGGACGATATACGAAGTCGATCGTCCAGAGATGGCCATGCAACTTCATCGACGCGGCGCCGATCTGATCGAAACAATGGATATCGGAACCATGTTGAAACACCCCAACCTGCATCCAGGAGAATCGTGTGACTCGCACACACTATGACATCGTTGTCGTGGGTGGAGGGATTCACGGAGCGGGGGTCGCCCAAGCCGCGGCGGCAAGCGGATATTCCGTACTCGTCCTTGAAAAAAGCCGGATTGCCGCCGGGACATCGAGCCGTTCCAGCAAGCTCATCCACGGCGGACTCCGCTATCTGGAAACCGGACACCTTGCCTTGGTGCGGGAGTCGCTGCATGAGCGAGACTGGCTGCTTCGCAACGCACCCGCACTGGTGAAAAAGGTGCCCTTTTATATTCCTGTGTATCAAACATCACGACGTTCCAGCCTAAAAATCGGACTCGGCTTGAGCTTGTACGCCATCCTCGGGGGGTTTCGGGAAAGCCTCAAGTTTCGCCAAATTTCCCAAAGGCGTTGGACGGCATTGGATGGTTTAAAAACGGAAGGATTGGACGCCGTATATCAATACTGGGATGCGCAAACCGATGACCGGGCCCTTACGGGCGCAGTCATGCACTCCGCACGGTCACTCGGCGCCACACTTCTCGCCCCGGCTAGATTCGAAGAAGCAACCCTTGAAAAAGACGGGTATCGTATCCTATACCACTACCAGGAAAGTCGAAAGACCTGTCTTGCATCGACCTTGGTGAACGCGGCAGGACCCTGGGTGCACGACATCTCATCGCGTATCCAGCCTCCCATTCCGAAAATCAAGATCGATTTGATCCAAGGCACGCACATCCTTCTTGACGGACCGCTGTCACAAAGCATCTATTACTTGGAATCTCATCGAGACAAGCGCCCGGTCTTTGTCACGCCTTGGAAAGGCCGGACATTGGTCGGCACCACGGAAACCGTTTTTACCGGCGACCCCGACAAAGTGGAACCGCTGGAATCGGAAAAGTCCTATCTGCTCGAAACCTTGTCTTTTTACTTTCCCCATCATCGATCGACATCGATGTCTCAAATATACGCGACTTTTGCCGGCTTGCGTGTATTGCCATCAGGGAACGACAAACCCGGGAAACGGTCGCGCGAAACCGTGCTAATGGTCGATGATGCCGACAGACCGCGTTGCCTGACGATTTATGGCGGCAAGCTGACCACCTACCGGAGCACCGCACACAACGTTTTGAAGCGCCTGGGAAAATCGCTTCCCACTAAAACGTCCAAAGCCGATACCCGGCGCCTCCGCTTAAAACCCGTTCACGGGGATGAAACACGACCTTAACCGTCGGAGATCTTAAAACCACAAAACCGGATCGGATCGGATGACATCCAAAAACCTTCACCATACGACGCGCATCGCCTTGAATCATAGGTCCCTCTCTGACGCCGCCGCGTATTTAGCGGGTTGCGATGAAGATCTTAAACGCATCTTCGATGCTCACGGCGTTCCCCCGCTCTGGAATCGCAAACCCGGATTCCAGACCTTGATCCAAATCATTCTAGAACAACAAGTCTCATTGGCCTCGGCCGCCGCCGTATTCCGCAGACTTCAAAAGGAAGTCGTTCCATTAACGCCCGGCCGTTTCAGCGATTTGGGAATGGCTTCACTGAGATCCTTGGGCCTCACGCGTCAGAAGGCGAGCTATTGCATCCACGTCGCAGACGCGGCATGCCGCCGACAAATCGACTTCGACGCATTATCCGAATTGGACGATGCAAGCGTCGAGGCAGCACTGATCCGCGTAAAAGGGGTCGGGCCTTGGACCGCAAACATCTATCTTTTGAGAGCGATGTGCAGACCGGATATCTGGCCGGCCGGCGACATTGCCCTGGTAAGCTCCCTTCGAAGCATCAAAACGCGCGGGCGGCCGCTTTCTCCGGATGACATATCGAGCATCGCCGGGACCTGGCGTCCATACCGGTCCGTCGCAGCACGGATGTTGTGGCAACATTATTTGTCCGCACGATCGAAAAAACAGGAAAAGTAGCGCTAGGCCGATCGAAACCTCCGTCTTTCGGATTAAGAGAAGGAACAGAGTCCCTTGAGGGCTTCCACATATCCGTATTCATCGAAGAAGGAACCCTGTCGAATCGACCGAAAATACAGGTCGCCCCAGAGGCCTGCAATTTGGTGGATCGCCTCATGGCGAGAGGTGCCATGGTCAAGCAATACGCGGAAGACATCTTTCACCTCCTCCGGGTTTTGCTCGAAGATCTGCCTTTCGATAATCACATGAAGCCGAGTGTGAATGAGCGGATTCACAATATAACCCTCGATCTCCTGGGGCTGAAGCGCCGCACCCCCCTGACCCCAAAATGGATCGAATTCAGGATGTTCCCGCAAAACTTTGGCCACCTCCTCCGCTTCATCGGAAAGTTCCGCGCCCTGCTTCAATTGTGTCCAAATCCCCGCATACTCCACCAGGGCGTCGTTTGAAAAGAGGACATCCATGCCTACCTCCCTACAGCATTTTTCACCAGAAAACCAACAGACTTCACGCGCGTCATGTTAGCAAAGTCGAAAGAAGACGATCAAGTGCAGCGTGGTGCCCAAGATCGGCGATTGATCTTGGGGTTGTGCGGGTGATCGACAAGGCGTTGCATCCCTGAATCGAACCCGGATCGGAAGGCAATATGACAGGCATTAGAGGGTTTCGATATCCGGTGTCGATGTTTTAAAGTGTGCCTGTCGCAAGGCCTCCAATATGTCTCGAACGTGTTCCGGTCCAAGCGTTTCGAGCACAAATTCAACATCCGCCCAACGTAAAGAAAGGTGCGAAAAGGCTCTTTGATGACGAATTTCGACGATGTTGGCATGGGCTTCTTTCAGGAGCCGTGTCACATCCGCCAATCCCCCTGGAACATCCGGGACCCCCACGCGAAGACGGATCATCCTTCGGGATCGGACCAAACCCCGTCGGATGATAGACGAAAGGGCCAAGAGGTCGATATTCCCACCGGAAAGAATGAAGCCGACCTTTTTGCCTTCAAACCGCTCTCGGTGATCGAGGAGCGCAGCGAGGCCGACAGCCCCTGCACCTTCGACCACGGTTTTTTCAACTTCCAGGAGGAGAAGCACCGCCGCTTCGATCTCCTTCTCTCCAACAAGGAAAATCTCATCGACCCGCTCTCGGATAATCGGCAGGGTAAGATGTCCCGGCTCCTTGACCGCAATCCCCTCGGCGATTGTAATCGATCCGCAATCCACCGGTTTCCCTTGCAGGGCCTGTTGCATGGCCGGAAAGCGGTCTGTCTGAACACCGACGACTTCGATTTCGGGACGGATCCCTTTTGCCGCAATCGCAGTACCCGCAACCAAACCTCCCCCGCCGACCGGAACGACCAAGATCTCTAAATCGGGAAATGCATCGAGCATCTCAACGGCAATGGTCCCCTGCCCCGCGATAATCTTCTCGTCGTCGTAGGGATGGATCAGACAAAGCCCACGTTCCGCCATCAATTTTTCGGTAAACCGATGTGCTTGGTCTAAACGCTTTCCATGGAGAATCACTTCGGCGCCAAAGGCGCGAGTCCGCTCGACCTTCACATTGGGTGTCAGATGCGGCATGACAATGGTCGCCGGAATACCAAGTCGTTTTGCGTGATAAGCCACGGCCTGGGCATGGTTTCCCGCCGACATTGCGACGACCCCGCGCCTTTGTTCCTTCTTCGAAAGGCTCAAGAGTTTATTGAGCGCCCCGCGGTCTTTAAAGGAGGCCGTAAACTGATGGTTCTCAAACTTAAGAAAAACGTTTGTCCCCGTCACCTCAGAAAGGGTTTGAGAACGGACACAGGGCGTTTTGACGATGTTCCCGGAGAGTACATCGGCAGCTTTGACAATATTTTCCAGAGTGACCGGCATGATATGAATTCCTCTATCGTAACCATACTACTTGCACGCTGCTAGGACAAGCTTTGCTTAAATCATAAAGGATCGAAGTTATCATGAGAAATAATCATTATTTTCTTATTCTGTGTTTTACTTGGATTGTCATCATCCTGACAGTCGAAAATCAAGGTTGGGCGGCCCACGTTCCTTAAAGGAAGCTGTGAACTAATGGTTCTCGAATTTGAGAAACACTTTGGCCCCGCAGATCTCGGAAAGCGTTTGAGAAGGACTAAAGGGGGTTCTGACGATTTTTCCGGAAAGCGCTTCAGCGGCCAAACGGATTTCTTGTATGCTCACCTCCATTCATACATCCCTCTTCTATCCACTTTAGCGACTCTCGCTTACTCGAACAAGTCTTCTTAGCCCAAATCCATTCGAAGCTTGCTAATCCTTTGGGGGAAATGACCCGGATTTCTGACGGCACCCGCCTGAAGAAGGTCCTTCAATCGGGAAGAATACTGAGAAGGGGGTGGAGGGGATGAAAGATTGAAGTCGGCTTGACAGATTCCACCAATAGTGTTACATTTTATTATTTCGTGTTATTAATTGCATTATTAATTCTAACACGTAACATCAATTAAATCGATTGATGAGAATCATCAATGAGATTCTCTATGTAAGGCATAAGCCGTCGCTCTGATATTTCAAAATGCACTTGTCCGGATACAGGGAAATCATGCAAAACCCATTGAGGTTTGTTCAATCTTCTCCGGGAACATACATACTCGTTTTTGTTTTCGCCCTTTTTATCACCCAGCCCGAATTTCGCTTCATCCATCACAGCCATGATGACGGAGGTCTTCCTCACACACATGCAGACCTTGCAAAGGAAGACGATGCCCATTCTCACCTCCACCGTCATCACCCTCATGAAGAAACGCATGATGCCCATCCGAGGCATCATCTGGACGGCGGGCCTGTTTTGGAAGGTGGAAACTTCGTGGGAAACTTTCACCAGCATCTACTTGATCTCTTTCTGAGCTCTCTTGCTTCACAAGAAACCCCTCTCTCTTTTGCATCTTTGGCAGCCCGGCTTGAACTTTACCACCCCGGTCGGGCAGATGAAATAAGCCTGCGGTCGTGTCGGGCGCGCGCGCCTCCACTTCAAGCCCTCCTAGTAGGTGTTCAGCCGTTCTTAAGGCAGCAGACAAATTTGCCGGTAAGGCAGATCAATCGCTTTCCCGAGATTTAAGCAAGGAAGGCGGCTGAACACCACCCGCTTTTCAATAAGAATAATCATCATTATTTCTTGGTTCATATGAATTAGGAGGAACAGATGCATAAAACAACTCCGATAAGGTTCATCTTCACAGCGATGATGCTCCTTGTCATATTTGCTGAATGGATGGCTGCTTCCACGGTCCATGCCCATACGAAAGGAATCAGTCTCAGCCGCTATGGTCTGGTCGATGTTTCCTGGACGGGAAACGTCGTCTACGGCGGTTTTTCAAATTACGAGGCGGGATTCAACCCCTTAAAGCTTGGAGACAGGCAGTTCAAGGGGCTCTCCCTGACCAGCTTCGATCTTTCTCTCTCTCAAGATCTCTATCAATGGCCGGCGAAGTGGGCCCTCTTTACCGCCTTTGAGCAGGATACTGCCGCCATTGAGGAGGCCTTCATCCTCTTTCACAAACTCCCGGCCTTCCTTCAGTTCCGAACCGGGATCTACCGGGTGCAGTTCGGCAAGCTCAACCAGTATCACGATCATGAATGGCTCTTCGCCGATCCGCCGCTGGTGACCACGATGTTTCTCGGGGTCGACGGCGTGCATAATGTCGGGGCGGAGCTCTCCTGGCAGCCGCCGACGCCGATCTTCACCGAGTTTGTCGTCTCCCTCATGCGGGGGCCGGTCGGCAATTTCGACGGGACCTTTCCGAAGGCAGGGACCGATCCGGTCAGTGGAGAGGAGGATTCGAATGAATTCATCATCTTCGCCAGGGGGACGACATTTTTGGATCTGTGGGACAACAGCAATTTGGAGATCGGCGCGTCGTTCGCCACGGGAAGAAACAAGCGTTCCGACATGGATTTTGCAGCGATGTCCAATCCGATGGGGATTACGCCCGATGTGGACGGCGACCGGACCGATCTCTTCGGGTTTGACTTCACCTACACCTACAAGCCGCGGCCCTTCAATCCCTACATCCGCTGGACGAACGAGTTCATCTGGGCGAAACGGGAGAATCCGGTGGTTTCGCGTCTGGATCGTTCTTTGCGGGGTGCAGGTGTTTCGATTGACGACCAGATCACGCAAACCTTGATGGATGACGATACCGTCGGCGGTTTCTATTCCGAGGTGGATTACCGCTTCCACTACCGATGGGATGTCGGCGCCCGGCTCGACTATGTCGGGATTCCGAAAGGACATGAGGATCGCCAGGTGCGGTATACTGGAAATATCCGTTTCTTCGTCAATCCGGTCAGCCGTTTTAACTTTCAATACAGCCGCACCCCTTCATCCGGCGCCGATGCAGGATATGATACATTTTATATCCAGATGAATATCGGTGGCGGCACTGTGACACCCGGTACCGGCAAGTTTTACACCTTATTCTAGGAAAAAGGAGGAATCCACTATGTTTTATCAGATAAAATCCATGCTCGGTGCCGGCCTCATCGGACTTTTGGGAATCGTTGGATTTTCTAGCCTGAGCCCTTCCACGGCCCGTGCCGAATTTCAAATCGTCACCAGTTTTCCGCAAGACGCGGCCATTGCCAAGGCCATCGGCGGAGACCGGGTTGCCGTGAAGAGTCTCAGCCGGGCGAATCAGGACCCGCATAACCTTCAGCCCAAACCGAGTCTCGCCGTCTGGTTGAACCGGGCCGATCTTTTGATCGTCAACGGCCAGGACATGGAGCTTGCCTGGCTTCCCATTGCCCTGACCAATGCCCGGAACGGCAAGATTATTGAGGGCGCGGACGGCTACTTCAACCCGTCTGAAGGGGTTTCCCTGATTCCCTACTCTCCCAAAGAGTTGGAACAGACGCCCTTCTTCACTTTGAACATCATTGCAGGAGCATCTTCGGCGGGGGGCGGACAAATTACGGTCACGCGGGGCAACCATCATTTCTGGCTTGACCCGGCGAACGGCCTGGTGGTGGCGAGAAACATCGCGATGAAACTGTCCGAAATGGAACCGGACCATGCCGTGTTCTATCAGGAAAATCTTGAAAAGTTTAGAACACGGCTGACGAAGAAAATAGAAGAATGGGATGCGATAATGGTCCCTTTCAAGGGAACGAAGATCGTGACCTATCACCGCGACTGGATCTATCTACTCAAGCGGCATGGGCTTGATAATTTCGCCTATATCGAACCGAGAGAGACGATCCCACCCAGTGCGGCTCAGATTGCTTCCCTGGTTAAAAAGATGAAACGGGCTGATATCCGCCTGATTTTAACCTCAAGCTGGCAGCGTCAGCAGATCCCGAAAGAGATCGCCAAGCAGACAGGGGCCGGCCATATCGTCCTCCCGACCTCGGTCGGAAAGGATGTCGGCGTGAAGGACTATATCGACCTCTTCGATGTCATTTATGGTCGACTGAGCGCCGCGTTGAAAGGGATTTCCTAGGCAAAGGAGATAGGGGCACGCCGTGCCGTGCCCCTGCAAAAAAGGACACCGTGAACGATCAGATTCAATTCGAAGACCTCGTGATCGGCTACAGGGGAAAGGCGGTCCTTGCAAAACCGATCTCCCTCTCCATCCGGAAGGGGTCGTTTTGGGGGATTGTCGGCCCCAATGGGGCGGGAAAGACGACCCTTGTTAAGACCATCCTGGGCATCATCCCCCCGGTGAAAGGAGGGATCTGGAAATCGGAGGGACTGACCTTCGGCTATGTGCCGCAACGGGGCACCCTGGACGACATCTTTCCATTGACCGTCCTCGATGTTGTTCTGATGGGGCGCTTGGCCCGCCTCGGGCCGGCACGGTGGAGCAGACGGGCCGACCGGGAACTGGCCCGGCACTATCTCGACCGGGTCGGCCTCTCCCATCTGGCCGATCGTCCCTTTCGGGACTTGTCCGGGGGACAAAAGCAACGGGTATTGGTGGCGCGCGGATTAACCGGAGAACCGGATATCCTGTTTCTCGATGAACCGACCGATGGAATGGACTTGGCCGGCGAGAGCGGCATGATGGAACTCATCAGCGGCCTGCAACAGGAAACGGCTTTGACGATTGTGATGATTACGCATATCCTGAACCTCGTCTCCAACTTTGCCGAAAAGTTGATCCTGATCCATGGCAAGGAAGATCTGTTTGAAGCGGGCGAAACGGAGAAATTGCTCACGACCGAACGGCTTCGTTCAATCTATCGTCTTAACATCGACGTTCATCGGATCGTCCACGGTCCTGAAGGAAAACGGTTTCTCTTTGTTCATCACCATGTGCATGGGGGCAAGGGCTCAGATCATCAGGAGTCAAAGGGCTGATGGAATTTTTAAAATCGATCCCGATCCTCTCACAGGTCCTGCTGGCTGAAAATGCCGGGATGACCTTTCTTGAAGCGATCCCCATCTTGAAGAATGGGATCTTGGGCTGTTTTGTCACGGGGGTCGTCAGTGCCTATCTCGGCGTTTACATGATCCTCCGGCGGATGGTCTTTGTCTCAGCCGCCCTGTCTCAGGTCTCGGCCCTCGGCTTAGCTTTTGCATTTCTACTCGGAACCCTTTCAGGGCTTGAAACCGGCGAAACCGTGCATCATGCCATGCCCCTTTTATTCGCCGGCCTCGCTGCGCTCCTCCTTGCCTATCAGAGTTCGGAGAAACGGATGACACGCGAGAGTCTTCTCGGTATCGGATATGCCTTGCCGGCCGGTCTCGTCCTTCTGATACTCGACAAAATCAGCGGTGAAACACACGAGATCGACAATATCCTTTTTGGAAATACTGTCTTCGTCTCAACCGCACAGCTCCTCTTTCTCCTTGGAACGGCGGCCGCGGTGCTCGGCATTCATTTTATATACTACAAACCCTTTGTCTTTACCGCCTATGATCCCGACACAGCAAGGGCTGCGGGCTTGCCGACCCTGTTTTATAACCAGCTCTTTTTCATGACAGTCGCCTTGACGATCTCCGTCTCGATCAGTTCAATCGGCGCGCTCCCGGTATTCGGCCTGATGGTCATGCCTGCCGCCGCCAGCCTGAAGATGACCCATCGCTTGAAGTCAACATTTCTCCTTTCTTTGACCTTCGGCGGCCTGTCGGCCTTGATCGGTTTTTACCTCTCATTTCTCTACGATCTTCCGACCGGTGCCGCGATCCTGGCGACATCCGGCCTATGGCTGATAATAGGGATATTCAGAAGATGAGAGGGGAATTGACTGTTATTTATATCAGTCTTATATAGAGGGAATATGATGAACACTCAATCCAGATTGATGACAAGCTTTACTTTGCTGGCGATCCTATTCGCCGTTCATTCTGCCGATGCAGAAGCATCGAAAAAACTACAGGTGGTGACGACCGTGGCACCGATTACCAACCTTGTAAAAAATGTTGCCGGCGATAAAATCCAATTGCGCGGCATCGTCCCGGAAGGGACCAACTCTCATACCTTCGAACCGGCGCCCTCCGATGTGAAGCTGCTGGCCAACGCCGATCTCTTGATCTACAACGGCCTGCACCTTGAGATTCCCACCGAAAAACTGGCGCAGGCCAATAAGAAAGCCTCCGCGACCTTTGTGAAGTTGGGCGACGGCACCATCAGCAGAGCCGAATGGCAATTCGATTTTAGCTTTCCGAAGTCGGAAGGCCATCCCAACCCGCATCTCTGGCTGAACGTCGCCCATGCCATGAAATATGTCGAATTGATCCGGGATGCCTTGGTTGCACGGGACCCTAAAAACAAGAAGCATTATGAAACACGCGCGAAGCGATATCTGGCAAGGCTCGATGTCCTCGATCAGGTCATTGTGAAGACGATGTTCACGATTCCGCAAAAAAACCGCAAGCTCATCACCTATCACGATTCATGGGCCTATTTTTGTCCACGTTACGGCTGCAAGGTCATCGGCGCAATTCAACCCGCCGACTTTTCTTCCCCTTCGCCCCGGGAAGTGGCCGGCCTCATTGACCAGCTGAAGACGGCGAAAGTCCCGGCGATTTTCGGTTCCGAAGTATTTCCGAGCAAGATTCTAAATCAAATCGGAAAGGAAGCCGGCGTTGAATTTATCTCGACACTGCGCGATGACGACTTGCCAGGCGAAGACGGCGCACCGGAGAACAGCTACATCGGCATGATGCTCGAGAATGTACGGACCATGGCCAAGGTCCTGGGAGGCAATGCCGATGCATTGGAAGGGATCGACCCAAGCAACCAATGAAAATACGCTATACTATTTATATGCTTTATATGTTGACGCTTCCAGGTCACAGGAAGAAATTCGCGTGTTCCCCCTTTCGTAGGGGGATCACTTTTTGAGCCATAGGAGAACCTGATCCATGTCAAGATTAATTCGTTTCGGGGTTTCGATCGACGAGGGCCTCCTCAAGGATTTCGACAGCTATATCGAAAAAAAACGCTATACCAACCGGTCGGAAGCCTTGCGTGATTTGATTCGGGATCACCTGGTCGAAGAGGAGTGGGACAAAAACAAGGAAACGGTTGGAACCATCACGATCGTCTACGACCACCATGTTCCCGAATTGATGGAACGTCTCACCGACCTCCAACACCAGTACAGCAAACTCATCCAATCGACCCTACACATCCACCTCGACGCACACCGCTGCCTGGAAGTGCTTGTCGTCCGAGGCAAAAGCAGCGACATCAAATCGATCGCGGACGGCCTCATCGCCACCAAGGGGGTCAAACACGGCAAACTGACCGCAACAACAACAGGCAAGGATCTTCACTAAGCATGTTCCCCCATCGCGCGGAAAATCCATCGACGCCCCTCGTAAACTTTACGAACGTCAGCTGCGGTTATCAAAAAAAGGTCGTGTTCCGCGATCTCAATTTTCAAATTTACTCACACCAATTTGCGGGATTGGTCGGCCCGAGCGGGGCGGGAAAATCGACCTTGTTAAAGGCCATCTTAGGAATCGCGCCCCTTTTATCCGGGTCGATTTCGGTTTCCAACACACGCGTCAACGGGAAGGTGCCTCCTCAAATCGGCTATGTTCCACAAATCGAAACAGTGGACTGGGATTTCCCGGTCACGGTCACGCAAGTCGTCGCCATGGGCCTCTACAGAATGTCACGGAAACTGCCCTGGTTGACACGAGAAGAGAAAAGACGGATCACCCGACTCTTGGAACGGCTCGATATCGGACATTATGCCCAACGCCAGATCAAGCGGCTCTCGGGTGGCGAGCAACAACGTGTTTTTTTAGCAAGGGCCCTGATCGGCAATCCCAAGCTCCTGATCCTCGACGAACCGACCTCCGGCGTTGACGTCAAGACCCAACACGCCATCCTCCATCTTCTAGGCGAGATCAACCGAAGCGGCGTAACCATTTTGCTGACGACGCACGACCTCAACGCCGTCGCCCGGCACTTGCCCTGGGTCATCTGCTTCAACAAACGGATCGTTGCACAGGGCGATCCGGAAGAGGTCTTTACCTCGGAACTGCTCTCCCGTACCTACGAATCCGAAATGAATGTCGTCCGTAAAGGCGATATCATCTTGGTTGACGACAGCCCGAGATCCGGACATCACTTCAAGCGGCACACACACCATACACCCGGAGGCAGCATCCGAACCCATACCCACGATGTCTTGGAAGATACAGACCCAAACCACAGTCACGAGGATTGATTGGACATACTGACCGCGCCCCTGCAATACGAATTTTTCACCCATGGCCTGCTGGCCGGTGTATTGGTGGGCGGCATGTGCGCCCTCATCGGCGTATATATTGTCCTCAGGCGGATGAGCTACATCGGCCACGGGCTCTCGCATGCCGTCTTCGGCGGGGCGGTGGTGAGCTATGTCATGTCGTGGAATTTTTATATCGGAGCGGGTTTTTGGGGTTTTCTTTCGGTGCTGTTGATCAATGCCGTGGCGCGGAAAAAAAAGGTGGGTGCCGACGCCGCCATCGGTGTCATCACAACAGCCAGCTTCGCCGTCGGCGTGGCGATCATCAGCCGTTACCGCCGCTTTACCAAGAGCTTCGACGCCGCCCTCTTCGGGAACATCCTCGGGGTGACTTCGGAAGACCTCTGGATCATCGCCATCGTCGCCGTTGTCTCCGTTCTGCTCATCGCCATATTCTACCGGCAGCTGCTTTTCACGACCTTCGATGCCGACGTCGCCCGTATTTACGGCGTGCCTGTGACTTTGACCGAAGCGTGTTTTTCCTTCATTTTGGCCTCCACCGTCATCGTTTCAATGCAAGTCATGGGAGTCACAATGATTGCCGCCGCCATTGTCGTGCCGGCCGTGACGGCCCGTCTTCTCACCGACGACTTCAATGAGATGATCTTTTTATCAGTCGCCATCGGCATCCTCTGCGGCATCGTCGGGATGTACCTCAGTTTTTATTTCGATCTGGCCTCCGGCGCTACGATTGTCTTAACTGCGGCCTCCCTGTTCGTCCTTGGTTACATTATCCATGTCAGTCGCTCCCGATCCCGCCATCTCAAAGAGGGGGAGACAATAGAAAGCCAGGTAACCGAAATGACCCATGCCCATGCACACGATCATTCGGGTTTTTATCATGTCCACGAACACAGCCACGCAAAATCGGAAGACTGCAACGAAGAAAACGCGTCCCACAGACATCACGATCAAGGCGGGGGCGATCGGATCCACGCGCCGAACAACACGAATACCTAGCTTAGCTCAACCTTGCGCAAGCTGAACCTTGCGCAGATCTAATAGGCACACCCAAAAACCGTTACGATAATGTGGCTGTTGCTTCGCCGCGGCCTTCCCTCCGAAGCTTCCAAACGATCAGGACCGCTTCGGCAATCATCCAGACCTCTAAGAAGAGGATGGCGGAACCGATGACAATGGTCACCCAATTCGCAGCGGCCCCTTCGGTTCCGGCCTGGGCGATCCAAGTCACGATGTTGTAGGTCATCGCGCCGGTCGTCATCGTGACAAGGAACACCATGGGCACTGCAAAATGCACCAAGGGCCGTTTGGCGCGATAAAGATACACAAAGAGAACAAGTAGGGTCATCCCTCCAATCAACTGGTTGGTGGTTCCGAATAAAAGCCACAGGGGGAGCCAGACTTTCGGTCCGGCCATCACCAGTGGGATCGCCGGACCGACGGCAAGGAGGGTCGCGAGATAGCGATTCTGGAGAACCGGTTTGTTCAGAGCGGCGCCGACCTCCGAAACCACCAGCCGTTGTATCCTCGCCCCGGTGTCCATGGACGTAGCCGCAAAAGAAATGGCAAGGATGGCGACAATCGCTTGCGCCCATTCCTTGGGAAACCAAAGCGCTTCTAAAAAAGTGCCGGCGCCGTGCACAAAATGCGCGATGGCATTGATGCCGGAGGCGTTCCAAGAAGCGTATTCGCTTCCCCAATCGGGCAAACCCGCCGCCACGGCAAGCGTGGCGATCGTGGCCAGCACACCCTCCCCCAACATCCCGCCATAGCCGATGGCCCGGGCATCGGCCATCTTATTTAATTGTTTCGAGGTCGTTCCACTCGAAACCAGGCCGTGAAAACCCGAGATCGCCCCACAGGCGATGGTCACAAAGATGATCGGAAACAGGGGAGGTGCGCCCACGGGATGCAGATTGACGGCTGGCGCATTCATGGAAGGATTCAAGACGACGAGCCCCAAAAAGAGGGCGACCAATCCCACGATCAACTGATGCGAATTGATGTAGTCCCGTGGTTGAAGGAGGAGCCATACCGGAAGCAAGCTGGCAATGGCGGAATAGATCAAGAGGATAATGGCCCAGGCGACAACCGGATCGCCTTCCGGTCCGATCAGCGGTTCAAGCGACACGGGATAGGCCACGCCGACGGCCACCATCGCGTAAAGGGAGATCAACGCGACGATCGAAGGAATCAGGATGTCTCCTTTTTTTCGATGGAAGGTCGTCCCAATGATGACGGCCACAAGGATCTCGAAGTTCACGGGTATGACGGAGGCCTGATAACGATGAAACAGAATCCCGATGGCAAAGGCAAAAACAGCGAGGACGATCCAGATGAGAAAATAGATAATGATCTGAAAAAGGAGACGCACACGCGGGGAAATCACGGAGGCGGCCAGTTCACCCATCGTGTGCCCGCCTTTTCGCGCCGACAGCGCCAAAGCACCGAAGTCGTGCACCGCCCCGATAAATATCGTCCCGAAGACAATCCAAAAAAGGGCCGGGAACCAACCCCAAATCACCGCGACCGAGGGGCCGATGATCGGGGCCGCGCCGGCGATGGAGGTATAGTGATGCCCCCACAAGATTTCTTTATGTGTCGGGACATAGTCATAATCATCCCGCAATTTGGGGTCGTGTGCGGGCGTCCGCTCGCGATCGGAAAGACCGAAGACTTTGGCATTCAGGATATTGGAATAAGATCTGTAACCCAGGAAATAAAAGAGTGCAAGGACACTAAAAGCAATAAAAATCGCCATCGTCAATCGGCATGCGGAAATGGACAATATATCTCGCGTAATACAGAAACAATGGGGCGAGATCTTATTCTATTTTTTCCCAAGTGTCCGAACCTTTCCGCTTTTGCGTGCCTCTGGCCGTTCTCAACCAAAGCCGGTTTTCGCGAATATCTCCATACTTATCGACATGGGCGGCGCGGTGTCGATATCGAATCAAGCGGTCGTTGTTTATATCATTGGTTTCGACCGTCACGGATTCTACCGGAATCCTCGAAAGCATGAATTCTTGCAAAACGGACCACTGATTGCTGCGCCACCGACGATAGTCGCCATCGGAACTCACTCGATAGTCCGGCGGTGTCGTAAAGGAGATGTGAACATGTTTAGTCTCGACATCGTACACGACCTCAACATCTTGGGACGGCACCACATTCGCTTTGGCGGCTTGAAGCGTTTTCTCCAATAAAGATCGATCAAGCGCCTGTGCATAAGCCATGACGGGAACCATCGCAATATATCCGTATAAAACCCATATACCAAGTCGCCTCATCACTCTACTCATCTTGCTCCTTATTTTGCTTCCTACCGTTTGTAAAGCACCTCAAACAATCGTGATCATGAAAAATCAGGAAGGGCATCTCCAAAAAAATATAGGCATACTACCACACTTCATTGAAGATTACCTACCGTGATCCCTGCGTTTTATAAACCGTAAAATTCATATAATTGTAGATATAAGCGCAAGCATTCATCCATTTCGATATTCCGATCCGTCAAGGAATCTCGGCATGCAGTTTCCCGAATCCGGATTGACAACCCACTTGAGGCAAAAGGGCTTCACCATGAAATCCACAAGAAATTATCTATGATAACTTGACAGATTTCGATTTCATGCTACCATTATATTCAAATATTATTTAAAAATTACAACTACCCGATAAGAGCAAAATCACCGTAAGGTGATGACGCAAAGCCACCGGTCCCTAAATAAGGCGGATTCAAACGCCGTTGAGGACAGCGGAGCTGCCGAAGTGGTTATTTTTTTACCCATCTTCTCTGAATAACTTATGCGGGAAGATGGGTTTTTTTTTGAGAAGGAGGCGGCATGATGAACATCCAAAATCGTTCTCTATTGGTTAAAAGTATCGTTAAAAGCGTCACTGTATTAATCATGGCAATGTTATTGCCTCTCGCCACCGTAACGAATCACGATGACGGGTTTGAAGCAAGGTTGATCTCTGTCGAAGAAAACAAACATCGCACGATGATGGAAAAACGGAAAAAACAGGAAAGAAGGGCCAAAGCGTTAAAACTCGACAAAATCCTGACGATTTTAAAGAAATATAAGACCGGCCTCAAAAAAGAGATACAAGCGGAACTGGTCGAGCTGATTTATCAAGAAAGCCTGGCCTACAATTACGAACCGGAATTGATTTTGGCATTGGTCGCAAAAGAAAGTTCGTTTTACAATTGGTCGAAATCCCGGAAAGGGGCCCTGGGTTTAATGCAAATTCTCCCAACCACCGGAGCCGCGATCGCACAAGCCATTAATATACCCTGGGACGGGAAGCAAACGCTTTTCGATCCCCACACGAATATCAAACTCGGCACGCATTATCTCTCGAAACTGCATAAACGCTTCGGACAACTTGAAGTCGCCCTCACCGCCTATAATTATGGACCCGCAAGAGTATCCAGAATGCAGACACAAGGGGTGCAACTTCCTAAAAAATATGCCACGAGAATCTTAAACACCTATGAACAATTCATGCGGATTAACACCACCGAGACCGGGTCTTCGGATGAAAATGGTGCGGATGCGCCAAAAAGTCCATTCCGCATCTAAAGCCCGAATATAGGATGGATGTCTAAAAAAAACCTGTACTTATTAACCCGGCCATTAAATAGAGTGTTTAAGCTGCATAAGCAATTTTTGGATG
>JBHHXH010000037.1:0-25885 GCA_046756925.1 Nitrospiria bacterium | reverse complement strand
GCACTTCTTTTATTTTTCGATTCGGCTGGTGCTTTTTTACAAAGGCTTCTCCGCCAAGATAGATCTGGCCCTGTACTTTGTCCCAGGGACCGGGATGCCCGATGCCTTCTGCGACAAAGGCCCGATAGCGCTTCCGGGATGTCGGGTCTGTTCTCCCGAACTGCGCCAGAAGCCAGTTCACGGATAAATAATCAGGAATGGCCGACTCCCCCACCGTCGCACGATAGCTGCTCCAAAGCCATTTGCTAGGATGTTTGACGCGCTTGGCGCGCACGGGGTTCAAGACGACATAGCGGCACAGTTCCAGGAAATGCGTTTCTTTTTCCACTAAAATGGATTTAAATCGCCCTTGAAGCAAGTGCCCGACTTTTCGGTGCCGGCGGTTGTAGGATTGGGTGTATATCCCGTTGAGCTGGCGCATGCCACGCGAGAGATTCGGCTTTGGGGTTTCGATAAGCAGGTGGTAATGATTGTCCATGAGACAGTAAGCGTAACAGCGCCAGCTGAATCGATCGACGACGTGGGAGAGGCTTGTCAGAAACGTTTCCCGGTCGGCATCATCCCGGTAAATGTTTTGTCGGGCATTCCCGCGACTGGTGAGATGGTATACCGCGCCGGGAAATTCTATCCGCAAGGGCCTGGACATGCAGGGAGATTAACAAAAACCATGCATGGCTGCATGACCTGACCCTTTTTGCTTGCTGTTTTTGTTTTAAGACAAAAACCAAAAGAGGGGCTCTTTTTCTCTTGATACTAGCTGTTAATGGGTGACCCCCTTTTTTGTTGCAATAGACCGGACCACTATTGCTGCTGTTGGATTTCCGCCTCTGCGTGGCTTGTCTCCCCGCCGACGGCCGGTGGACGGACGAACTGCTCCGCCGGACCTTGAGCCTCCACAATCACAGACACCTCTGATTCCAACTTACTGGCCGCCTCGCCGGAGTAAAAACCACTGGTCGGGGCGACATCTTGGTAGTCCCTTCCGACCGCCACCGTAATATAGCGTTCGTCACATCGACGCTGGTGTGTCGGATCATAGGGAATCCAAGTGAGTACCTGCTCCGATCCGATCGGCAAGAGCACTTCGACCCAAGCATGCATTTGTCCCTCACCAGGGAGATAACCCGACACATAGCGGGCGGAAAGTTCCGCCTGCCTGCAGAGAGAGATCATGATATGTGCATAATCCTGACAAACACCTCTCCCCAGCTTAAATGCCTCCGATGCGCTAGTTCCAACATGCGTCTGCCCCAATTCGTAGCGCATGTGTGACCCAACCTGATGCATGATTGTTTCCGCCATTTCCGAGGCCTGAATATCTCGCGCTTTCAGTTGCTCCGCCCACTTTGCAAGGGAAACCGAGCGATCGGCTAAACGGGTCAGTCGTTTGAATTCAACTGGATCGGCCGTACAATCCGATTCCTGATCTGTAATGCCCAGATAGACCAATGATCGGTCGATCCGGTAAAGCGCCTGCGTTTCGATACGCATTTCAACGGTACAGCCCATCTTCTTAATACTTGTATGATCCATCTGCCAAACCAGATTTCCGAATGCATCACTAAAGTGCCGGTAGTCCGCCGGCGGTTCCAGGTGCCAGCGGATATCCCGTCGGTACTGGCGTCCATAGTGTTGAGGCGGGGCCAGACGCATCAGGGTTCGCACCTGAGAAACCAATGACGCATAGCTGTAGGTAAAACGATGCCGGACCGAAAGAACCGCCTTGATTGTACGGACATGCGGTTCACTGGTCTTTCGGCGGCGCTTTCGATGAAAGCCGGGGGTCGGCTGATCGGAATAGCCGGTCGACCCGAAGAAGACTTGAGCCAAACCATTGCTCATCATATCCAGTCGTTCAATCACATCGGTAATAAACAAGTTCAGATCGTTCTGATAGATCTCTTCAATGCTGCTGAATTGTAAATCCGAGACCAATTGGCCCGCCAATCGTTCTGTTTCTCGTCGCTCGGCATTGTGGGCCGGACCTGAAAGCGCACTCAGCAGTTGCCGGGCCAGATCAACGGAAAAACGGACCGACCGGGGAAAACAGTCATGAAAGAGGAGGAATTGGACTATCTTCTTGGGCGTGATGTTCCCGCCGCAGACCTTCCGATAGACTTGATGGGCGCTGGCGGACTTTAAGACGGCGATACATTGTTGATATTCCGGCAAGGCTGGCAGATCGGGCATGGACGACTGAAGCACCGGGTGACTCAGCAGGATAGCCGTATGCCCGGCTCGTTCAATATTCTTCCCAAGACGATAAAATATCCAGCCTTCACCACGAAGCAAGGTGCTGCGGAAGACTCCCGCGAAGGTATAGCACTGATCGGTAATGTGATTCAAAAGATAATGCGGATTCGCTTTCAATTCAAATTTCGTCCGGTGTTTGAGACTCAAGTGGAAACTATTCAGGCAATGCCATACCTCCATAGAGAGCTGATCCTGGATGCCGCGTGCATTCTCCCTCGCCATCCGAACAAGGTTGACCAATGAATTTGGGTTTTCTCTATTCAGAACCAGAAAATCGAGGACCTTCTCCATGTCGATGACATCATACAAAGACCGGTAACAGGAAATATCGCCCCGCCTGTCGAGGTAGTGTTTCCAAACGAAGGAGGACATATCCTTCCCGGAACTCTCCAATTGGAGATCAAAATAAACGTCGGCCAGACGCGCCGTATATTCGGTCCGTTCAAGGTAGCGGCCGATCCAGAAAAACATCTCTGCGCTGCGGCTCAGCATTGTTTGACCCTCTCAATCTTCTCCATAAAGCACCCAGGTATCCTTGCTTCCGCCGCCTTGGGAGGAGTTGACCACCAGTGATCCCTTCTTCAGGGCAACACGGGTCAGCCCGCCAAGGGAAATTGTCACATCCTTTCCATAAAGGATATAGGGACGAAGATCGATATGACGCCCCGTCAAGGTAAAATCTTCAATACGATCTCCCACGACCGATGGGTGACGAGACAGGGCAACAACCGGCTGGGCGATATAGTTTCTAGGTTCCGCAATGATCTTTCTCCGGAATGCCTCCTGTTCAACCTTTGTGGAGGCAGGCCCCATCAACATGCCATAGCCGCCAGATTCGTTCACCGCCTTGACGACCAAGTTGGGGAGGTTTTCGAGAACATATTTACGATCCGATGCATCATAACAGAGATAGGTCCTGACGTTGGGAAGGATCGGATCTTCATTGAGGTAATAGTGGATCATCTTTGGGACATAGGCATAGCTTGCCTTGTCGTCCGCAATACCGGTGCCGATCGCATTGGCCAGTGCGACATTGCCCGCCCGATAGGCCCGGATCAGTCCGGGCACTCCCAACACTGAGTCTCTGCGCAACACCTCCGGATCTAAAAAGGCGTCGTCGATGCGTCGATAGATCACATCCACTGTCTTGAGTCCTTCGGTTGTTTTCATATAGACCCGGTCTCCCTCGACAAGCAGGTCTTGACCTTCGACCAGTTCAATCCCCATCTGCAGGGCGAGAAAAGAATGTTCAAAAAAAGCGGAATTATGAACACCGGGAGTCAATAGGACAACGGTCGGATTTTCACGGGAAAGAGGCGCCAGATCTCTTAAGTTTTCCAGCAATTGATTGGGATAGTGATCCACCGGCCGGACACGCATTTTGGCAAAAAGATGGGGGAAGACCTTTTTCATGACCGCTCGATTTTCCAGTACATATGAAATACCTGAGGGAATCCGGAGATTGTCCTCCAGCACCATGTAAACCCCTTTTTCGTCCCTAATGAGGTCTATGCCGGACATATGAATAAATAGATCCTTGGGTGGCCGGAAGCCAAGCAGATCGGGCTGAAATTGCGCCGAGCTTTCCACCAGCTCGCGCGGAACCACCTTGTCCCGGAGCGGAGGATGCGTTGCGGTCCGTAGATGTCGCACAAAAATCGGTTGAGGGCCTGAATACGCTGGCGCAAGCCCTTTTCGATAAGCTGCCATTCACTGTTAGGGATAATACGGGGAATCAGGTCAAAGGGAAAGATCCGATCCGTCTGTTGCGGATCTCCATACACCGTAAAAGTGATGCCTTGATTCAGGAAAAGCTGGTCAGCCTGGCGTCGGTGTTGGCTGAACTGCTTGACGGAAAACTCC
Organism: Nitrospiria bacterium; assembly: GCA_046756925.1. Classification (GTDB taxonomy): domain Bacteria; phylum Nitrospirota; class Nitrospiria; order SBBL01; family JAADHI01; genus JAJDBU01. Next base: position 21,769 of record JBHHXH010000037.1, on the reverse strand, counting down.
GAGAGCTGCTCGCAAAACTGCCGGTAGTGGGACCGCGGCACTTTCAGATCCTGGAACATTTCATCAAAGAAGCCTCCCATTTTATAATTCGAGATCAGATGGTTCATCGTTCATTCCTCTATAATGAGCCGCAGGCCGCCTATAAGGAGGCTCCGATCAAGTCTGGGTTGAATTTTCGGGAAATAAAATTAAGCGATTCAAGGCGCAAATCGCAGGGAATAGCAAGACTATTTCCAAGATTTGCAACGCAGAAGTGGAATATTCTTGCCCCGAAAAAACAATTCATGACTTATTCAGATCTTCCTAAAGATGGATTGGAGAAACGCTTTGATCGGAGACATAAAAAAATCACCCGCCCTTTCGAATGGACCGCGCTTCTCTCAGAGCGGAGATAAAAACCTTTCCGTCGCCGGGGTTGCCGGTGCAGGCGGCGATCCGGACGGTATCGACCACCCGGTCGGCTTCATCCGCCTCCACCGCCAGCATGAAACACACCTTCGAAAGCTCTTCATAGCGGACCGGCCCGGCTTGCATCCCGCGCTGCCGGCCCCGCCCGAAGGCGGAAAACCGCGTGAAGGCATAAAAACCCGCCTTCTCAAGTGCGGATACGACATCTTGTTCTTTTTCCGGCCGCACCATCGCCTGAATCATCTTCATCATCAAACCTCCAACAATTCCGGTGTCATTTCGATCCCTTCCAATCGGTCCGGAACAAAAGGAGCAATCTGCTCCTCCAATACCGCCCCCAGCTTTTTCGGACCCAAACGCCAAACGACATCATGAAAACTTTCCCCCTCCAGTCGCTCCGCCAGCACGACATCCAACAAGGCATCTACTGTTGGGATCACCATCTCTTCCGTAATCCCCTTTCTCACCATCTCGCCGAGCCGCGTCTTGCCCTCGACGCGTCCGCCGACGAAGAGCTGATACGAAAACCGGCGTGCATCGCCGACCGGAAGCATCGTTCCGGCGAGCCCGATATCGGCGGCTTGGTGTGTCGCACAGCTGTTGGGGCAGCCCGAGATATGGATCGAAATCGACCCGAACAGCGCCTGCTTTTCCGGATCGGCCGGTTTGTAACGGTTGAGCAGATCGCTCGCCGCACCCTGGGCATGAGTGACGGCGAGGGTGCAGAACTCGATCCCGACACAGGAGATCACGTTCGCCTCACGCGAACGGCCCTTCAAATAAAACCCCATGCCTTCCAAATGTTTGATCAGGCGTCCGATCTTGCCGACAGGCACCCAATGCAGCTCGATATCTTGGTCCTTCGTCAAGTGGAGCCGGCCGTCCCCAAATTGCGCAGCGAGTCGCCCCAGTGCAAGAAATTTTTCGGAGGGCATATCTCCTAGGGGGATGGCGACGGTCAAACGTGCAAATCCCCGCTGCCGCTGCCGCAGTGCACCGGCCGGAAGGTCTCGCGAAGGGGAAGCGCCCAGGGCGGCCGACCATCGCCTGAACCACTCAGGCCGCACTTGTTTTTCCATCGCAGCTTGAAGCGGCAAGATACCCTCGGCCTCCTCTCCTTTCTTTTGGAGAAAAAGCCGGTCGAAACGTTCGGCAAACCGGTCTATCCCCCACTGCTCAATCAAAAATTTCAAACGCGAGCGGGCCTTGTTTCTGTTTCCATATTGGATGTGGAGTTCGAATATTGCCCGGCAAGCCGGCAAGATGTCCGAGAGCGAAAGGCAGCTGCGAAGTTTGTATCCGAGTTTCGGGTGCGCCCCGAGACTGCCCCCCACCCAGAGATCGAAACCGACGGCCAACTGCCCAGACGGGTTTTCCTGCCGCACCGCTGCAAAACCGATATCGTTGATCTTCGCATCGGCGGCGCAGCCCTCGCATCCCGAGAAAAAAAGATTCAAACGGTTCGGCATCTTTGGATTGATCAGATCGGAGCGCGCGATAAAATAATCGGACATGTGCTTCGCAATCGGCTGCACATCCACGATCCCGTCGGAAGCGATCGCGCCGTGGCTGCAAGCCGTCACGTTTCGAAGCGTATGGCCGCAGGCCGAGCGCGTGGTCAACCCGATCGCCCGAAGCCGCTCGAAGATATCGCATGCCTCTTCCACGCGGACCCAGTGAAGCTCCACCGACTGCCGAACCGTTAAATGGATTCTACCGCGTCCATGCACCGCCGCGAGTTCGGCCAAGGGACCGACCTGATGGGGCGCAAGCCGCCCGCCCGGAATCCGGATCCGCACCATCGAATAACCCGCATGCTTCTGAACGCAAATCCCATAGGTTTTTAAGCGGTATTGATCGTCCGGCGACACCGCAAGGGCGCCCCTTTCTCGAATATCCGCAAAATCGAGACCCAGTCCTTCTTCCTTGATCTTATTGAGATCGAGGGTTTTGAGCGCACCTGCCTTGGCCCGCTTGACGGCGGCAACCGGAAGATCCGGCGTCTGAGGTGAATCGATGTCCAAGAGGAGCGCGTCGATCCAGTCTACGCAACTCCCGCAGCCGGTTGTCGCTTCGGTACAGCGGGCGACCGCCTCACGGGTCTTCAATTTTTTCTCCCGGATCGCGGAGGCGATCGTTCCTTTCGAGACATTGTTGCAATTACAAACGATGTCGTCATCCGATAAGGATGCCGCGGCGGAGACAGCCGGGGCAGCCTTTCCGGATTCGGCAGGGCCACCGACGTTTCCGATCAGATCGAACAACCGATCCCGGATGGACGCAATGTCCTCTCCCTTGGTCATGAGATTGAAAAGACGCGGTCCCTCCTTTTGATCGCCTAAGAGAATGTAGCCCCTCAGGCGATTCTGGCGAATGACCGCTTTCTTATAAATCCCCTTCTCCGTATCCAGGACGGCCAGCGCCTCTCCACCGTTTTCACGTAAGATTTCGCCCGCGGAACTCAATTGGATACCGGCGACTTTCAAGATCGTGGCGCATTCGCTGCCTTCATAGCGTGTCCGATCGCCTCCGGCCAGTACATCCGATAGTACCTGGGCCTGTTCCTTCAAGGGGGCCACCAGTCCGTAGGTTTTTCCCCGGTGTTCGATCGCATCGCCGATGGCGTAGATGCCGGACGCACTGGTCTCCATGCGATCGTCCACGACGATGCCTTCATTCACACGTAGCCCCGCCGCTTCCGCAAGGCGCGTATTGGGCCGGGTCCCGGTCGTCATCAAGACCATTCCGGTGGAAATCGTCTCTCCCCTCTCCCGCAAACGGACCCCCTGCACACAGCCTTCTCCCACAATTTCCTCAGCGGTCGTCTCCAACAGGACCCGGATACCCAACTGTTCGATCTGCTTTTTTAAGAGAGAAGCGGCCGCGGAATCGAGTTGCCGGTCCATCAAACGATCGGTCAAATGCACGACCGTGACCGACACGCCGTAATTGATCAAGGCCCGCGCCGCTTCAAGCCCGAGCAAGCCCCCGCCGATGACGACGGCTTCTCGTTCTCGGCAGACCGCGGAGATGATACGGTGGGTATCTTTGACCGTCCAAAAGGTAAACACGCCTTTTTTTTGGAGCCCTTTAATGGGTGGCATCGCGGGACGGCTGCCCGTCGCCAAGAGCAGGGCATCGTAATCGATGACATTTCCTGACTGGTCGCGAACGGTTTTCCCTTCGGGATCGATCGATGCGATGGAGACGCCTTGGCGAAAATCGATCCCATGATCCGCATACCAATCCAAGGGGTGGACGATAATCCTATCGAGATCCGCCTGCCCCGACAGAACCTCCGAAAGCAAAATACGGTTATAATACGGTTGCCGCTCTCCCCCGAAAACGGTGATCGAAAAATTTACATCCCGCTTCAAGATGGCCTCGACCGCGGCGATGCCTCCCATGCCGTTTCCGACAACGACCAGCTTCCGCATCTGCGTCGCCCGCTTATCCATTGGATCCCACTCCCATCTGTACTTGTTCTCCTTTGAATGCCCCAGGCTGATCCAAATCGAACAAACCAAGGGTGTTTCCCAAAATGGTTACGCATTTGATCTCAGGCCGGTTGACACGGATGAGGTCGGCTGCCTTCATTCGCCGCCCCCGACCTTCATCCCGGTTCGGACCGAGTAGGCCTCGGAAACGTCCTGAACGAAGATCTTGCCGTCACCGGGATAACCCGTGCCCGCGCCGGTTTCGATGGCCTCCACAGCTTTTTCGTATTCGCCCTCATCGATGACGATCAGCAGCATGACCTTGGATAAAACGTCGTAACTGATGCGGCCCACGGCAACGCCCCGTTGGCGGCCACGGCCCAAAACCGGCATTTTTGTCACGGCGTAAATCCCGGCCGATTCGAGCTTGCATAAAACCGCTCCCTCCCGTTCCGGCCGTATCACGGCCCTGATCATCCTCACGATCGTCTACCTCCTTTATAATGCATGGCGACCGCTTACTGGGCCGCCTGTCCGCCCCGTTCGTCGCTGCTGATCCGAACGGCACCCTCGACATCGCAAACAAAAATGCGACCGTCGCCAACCGCGCCTTTTCCGGAACGATTGGCCTTCATAATCACCGCGATCGCCGCCGATAAACGTGCTGCGGGAATGACAATGGAGAAATACTGCTTTGGCAGGAATTTAATTGCAACCCCTTCTTCTTGATCCGATTGAAACCGCAAACCCCGTTGATGACTGCGTCCTAGAACGCCATAAGTGGTGTAGGACGTAATCCCGGCCGCTTCCAAAGCCGCTCGAGTCACCCGATGTTTCTCGGGACGTAGAATGGCAATCACTTCCTTTAAGGTTTCGACGGATGCATGCGCCTCCGGAGCCCGACGCGTTTCGGTGCCGGCCTTGGCCGAAACCGGTTCCAGGACATCGACCGCCGACTCAAGGGGCTTGTCTTGAGAAGGTGTCGTAACCGCCTGGGCCAGCGCCGCTTTGGTGGCAAAAGGGTCGGGATCTCCAGGACGACCGGGAGGAATCAGGACCTGATGTTGTGTCCGCCACTTCTCGTTCAACCGACTGCCGGCCGAATGGCCCAGCAATCGCTTGATCCCAACCGGATCGTGACGGTAGGCATGGATCGCCCGGAGCCATTTCACGCTTTTATAGCCTTGCAGAAAGGGCACGACCAAGCGGATCGGCCCACCGTGCACGATTGGAAGCGGCGCCCCGTTCAAGCCTATCGCAAGCAAGACACGCGGATCCCTGGCCTCGTCCCTGGAAAGCCCTTCGAAGAAAACCCGATCGCGCGAATAAAAGGAAAAATACCCCTCAGGCGCCGTATCGGCTTTTAGATAATCCAGAACATCCACCAATCGAACCCCCTCCCACTCCACCTCTTCGGACCAATTGAATATTTGACAGATCAGCGGCACCTTCAGCTTCACTCGGGGCAAATCCGCTAATGCATCCCAGGCAATAGGCAACGGGTGTTGATCTAAACCGCAAATATCGATATGGACCGACTCCAAAGATAAAGGCGCCGGAATCGGATACAGCGATATCACCGGCATCGGTTCGGCATCGGCATCGAAACGAAAAAATCGATCGGCGAACTCCGGCAATTGAATCCCTTCTCTCATCAAGTGCTCTCCAAAAAAAAAGGTGCCTGGATCCGCATGATCCAGGCACCTTTGCCTCATTCAATGACTTCTTTAATCACCATACTTTTTATTTGTATACTTCAGCGATTTTTTTGTGATTAAAAAAGCAATTTATATGCCTAAAAATATAAAACACATAAAAAAAAGGAAAAGGGCCTGTTTTTCAAATTGTTCTGATGGGAGTAACATTCCTATTAAAAAAATGATTACGACAATTTTGTAGAACTTCAGACAAAATGAGTTAAAAAAACACGCCATACTCAGGTGGGTCTGGATATCCGATCTTCGCCAGCCCGCCAGCGTCATCCTAATATAACCTGAAGCAACCCGGCTCTTATTAGGATATCGTCAGGGAGTCCTGAGATCGAGAATTTCGGTCTGACGCGTCACGCGCTAAATCACCATCGCAAATAAGTGACGGCAACGGGATTTCATCCAGTAAATCAGAAGGGAGATTTTAAAAGCCCTCCGCGAAAACAACATTTTTCTTAATGAATTCCTTGAATTCATCGCTTTCAGAAAACTCATCAAAACCAAGCATTCCAGCATGTCGATTTCTTGACACTTCCCAGGTTCTATGATATCTGTTTTACTTGTATGGGAGTGAGGGATTTCTATGTTTTTTCGTAAGAGTACGATCATTGAAAAAACCCAAAAACTGGCTTCAAAAGGTGAATTCGACAAGGCAATTCAGGAATGGGAGAAGATGTTATCCTCCTCCCCCAACGATGGAAATATTTTGAATGCCATTGGAGACCTCCACCTCAAAGCAGGCCACAAAGAAAAAGCAACCGAGATATTCGTAAAAGCCGGCGAGGCATTTCAAGAGGCCGGGTTCGAATTGAAGAGTATTGCCGTTTTAAAAAAGGCGCTCAAGGTGGATCCTTCACAGGTAGCAATCTACGAAAAGTTAGCCGCGGTCAATGCAGACCGCGGATTGATCGGAAATGCCATCGGCGATTATTTAAAGGCCTCGAAATACTACCTCCAGCAAGACGATTTCCAAGCATCCCTATCTGTTTACCGCAAGATCTCCGACCTCGACCCCAAGAACTCGGACATCCGTATAAAAATTGCCGAGATGTGCCAAAAACAAGGACACACGGAAGAGGCATTGGAGGAATATAAAAAGGCCCTCGCCATTTTGAACGACAATGGGAAAACGGCCGATTCGGAAGATATACTCTCTAAGATTCAAGAACTGGATTCTGAAAACATTAAAGTTGAGAATAACGCCTCGGCGACCTTCAATGAATCTTCCGACAATGAATCTTCCGAAACCGACATCGAAGCGCCGGATATGGAAGACTTGGCTTCCGCCGTCGAGACGGACACGCCTTATTTTGATCCCAACGCCTCCGTCAGTGAAATATCCGGTCTCTTGGAACCGGAACCGGAACAAATGACGGATGAATCCACCCTCTATTCACCGGAAGATTCTCTACAAACCAATGATGAAGGCCTTGAAATCGATGAAACCGATACCGACGTTTTACACGACAGTGAAAAATCGCTCCAGCATTACCTCACAGAAGCAGAGGTTTATTGTCAATACAAACTCTTCGATAAAGCACTCGAACAACTTCATTCGGCTACCGAGCGCTACCCGGACAGCATAGAACTTCACCTAAAATTAAAAGCGGTTTACATTGCACAGGGTACGACGGAAAAAGTGGTTGAGGAATGCTCCATACTGGCAACCCTCTACAAGGATAATCAAGACGAAGACAACCGGCAAGCCGTCCTCGACGAACTGATGGCAATCACCTCGAAAGACGCGGAACAATCCGAATCCCCGCTCGATGAAGTCGCAGATGCCCAAATAGATTCCAATAGACTCGATGAGAACACATCGTCTGTCGATACACAAAGCGATTTTCAAACCGATGGTGCAAAAGAAGACGTCTTCCCGGCAGACTCCGAACCGGAAGATACTTCATTTATCGAAAATCTTGTCTCTACAGGTCATGAAGATGATCTGACACTCAATGCCCTCAACACAGAGGACGATTTAAACAAGTATGATTTGGATGTCGAGGAGGCTTCGCAGCCGACAACCGATAAGAACATAACACCCTATCTTGAGGGTGCGTCCGTCAATAGTTCATTCACCAGGAAGGAAGACGCCACTGAACCCCTGGACCCAGTCCTCCCTAAAGACGCCGATGAAGAAACCTTTGGCAACGATTCCCTTTCGATCGATTACGATGAACCCACACTGGCAGCCATAGACAGCGAATCTGATATCGCCCATTTCGATGCCGATACGGGTGAAAATGGTTTTGAAAAATCGGCGAAACAAAAGCGCTCCGATACCGAAATGACCACTGCTGCCGAATTAGAAAAAGGAATAGACGAAGAATACATCGATCTACAGGAAATCATCTCCGAAGATTTGGAAGAACAAGAAAACGAAACAACCTTGGACAAAACCATCCGCTTTCTCAAGGACAAAGCGGAGAACGATAAAAATGCACAGGAAATAGAAACGCAATACGACCTTGGCATCGCTTATAAAGAAATGGACATGATGCCCGAAGCCATCGATGCCTTCCAATTGGCGTCTCTCGGAGAACATCGATTCCAAGATGCCATGACCATGCTGGTTTCCTGTCATCGAGAAAACGGATCCATCGATGACGCGATCACGATCCTTGAAAAAGTCCTGGAAGATCGGCCCTGCCCTCCCGATGTGAAAATCGGACTAAAATATGAATTGGCCCTTCTCTATGAGCAACAAGGAAACAAGAAAAGTGCGCTAAAAATTTATAATGCAATTTTAAATAAAGACCCATCGTTTCGCGATGTGCCAAGCAGATGCACCGCACTGTCGGATCAAGCATTGGAAGGCGCTTGGATGGCTTCTGAAGAAACATCGAAAACAGAAAACAAAGTAAAAACAAAAAAGAAAGACAGGGTATCGTACCTCTAACCTCATGAATTATCTTGACTTCTATCAATTAAACGAACAGCCCTTCTCGATTTCCGTCGACAACCGTTTTTTCTATAACAGCGACCAACATTCAGAGGCCTTACTCAGATTAAAATATGCAGCGGAACACCGTAAGGGATTGGCCGTATTGATCGGCGATGTCGGGACAGGAAAAACCACACTGGCCCGAAGAATGTTGGACGAATTGGACGAAACACAATTTGACTCCGCCTTGCTTGTGGTCATCCACACCTCTATCACCTCGGAATGGCTCCTTCGAAAAATCGCCGTCCAACTCGGCGTGGAAGGCCCCAACAACGACAAGGCCGCCCTCCTTAATCAACTCTATAATCGCTTAATCGATATCAAGGATGCCGGGAAGAAGGCCGTCGTATTGGTCGACGAAGCGCAAATGCTTCATCGGAAAGAAACCATGGAAGAATTTCGGGGAATGCTCAACATCGAATTCGAGAGCAATAAACTCATCACGTTCATCTTCTTTGGACTTCCCAGTCTCGACGATACGCTCGCGCTCGACAAACCCCTCCAACAACGGATCGCCGTACGATATCAGCTTCGCTCGTTCTCGGACAAGGCCACAGAAGCCTATATACAATGTCGCCTGGAAGTGGCGGGTGCTAAGAGACCCCTCTTCGACGACGGAGCGATTTCGGCCATTTATACATACTCAAATGGGATTCCACGCCTCATTAATACCCTGTCCGACAATGCACTTTTTGAAGGTTTCCTCCGGAGAAAAGAAAAAATCGGCGAAAAGATGATCCAGGAAGTTGCGGCCGACCTTAAATTACCGGAAAGCGCCTAGTATTTTCCAATAAACACAATACTTCGACATTCATGAAGATAAACCCCGCAAGGAATGAACGCTTGTTCATCTTCATAGAAATATGGCGCTCTAAATTGTCCGGATCATGAAAATATGATATATTCCGTTTGACGTGTTTTGAGGGAAGAGTGATTTGGGTCGGTCTAACGGGAGGTATTGCCAGCGGAAAAAGCACAGTCTCTCGAACGCTGAAGGAGGAAAAGGCCTTTATCGTCGATGCCGATCGAATCGTCCATGACTTGCTCCATAGCAACACGCAGGTCATCGACTCGATCATCGAAGTTTTCGGTAAAGAGGTCCTCGATCCCTCAGGAAGCATTGATCGAAAACAGCTGGGAGACATCGTTTTTCGCAACGAAAAACAACGGCTGCTCCTCAATCGCATCGTCCATCCCCATGTATTTGAAAAAGCGGAATCCAAGAAAAAAAACATTATAAAAAAACATCCCAATGCGGTCATTGTCTTCGATGCCGCGCTCTTGATCGAAACGAAAGCCCATCAAAAGATGGATTGGGTGCTCCTGGCCTATGTCGACCCGGCCACTCAGATTTCAAGACTGATGCACCGAGACCGCTTATCGAAAGATGAAGCCATTCTGAAAATCAAGGCGCAGATTCCCATCGATGAAAAAATTCCCTGGGCCGATGAAGTCATCGACTGTCGCAAACCGCTTCAGGACTTGAAGGTTGACGTGCATCGGATTTATCTCAGGCTTCAAAAACGCGCTCAGTCAAACCTTCTTGGACAATGACGATTCAATAGATCAATCGGATTCAAACCATTTGGAGATTCGAGTGAACACAAAAAAAATAACAAAAGCGGTCATACCGGCGGCAGGACTGGGAACGCGTTTTCTCCCCGTAACCAAAGCGTCCCCAAAAGAAATGTTGCCCCTGGTCGATAAACCCCTCATACAGTATGTGGTCGAGGAAGCCGTCAATTCGGGCGTCGAACAAATCATCATCATTACAGGACGGGGAAAAAGGGCCATCGAAGATCATTTCGATATCTCTTTCGAATTGGAAGAAACCTTAAAACAAACGGGTAAAAAAGCCTTGCTGCCAGAATTGCGCAAAATATCGAACATGGCCGATTTTTGCTACATCCGTCAAAGCCAGCCACGGGGATTGGGTCATGCCATTCTTTGCGCGAAAAACCTTATTGGAGACGAACCTTTCGCTGTTCTACTCGGGGACGACATCATAGACCACGCGAATCCCGCACTCAAACAGATGACGGAGGTGTTTCAAACACGACCCTATCCCCTAATCGGAATTCAACGCGTCGTCAAATCGGAAGTGCATCAATATGGCATTCTCGATGCCGAACAAAGCGATGATGGTCTATTTAAGGTTCGCGATTTAGTTGAAAAACCGGATATATCGGAAGCGCCTTCGGACCTCGCGGTCATCGGCCGTTATATTCTCACGCCCGATATTTTCAACCTCCTCGAGAACACCCCTCCAGGAAAAAACAACGAAATCCAACTCACCGACGCCCTGAAGGGCTTGGCCGCCAAAAATTCGATGTACGGCTACCTTATTCGGGGTAACCGTTACGATGCCGGGGACAAACTCGGTTTCCTCCAGGCAACCGTTGAAATGGGCTTAAAAGATCCCAAATTAGGAAAAAAATTCAATTCGTATTTAAAAAGCCTACCCTTATAGCCCGAGGATTCGTTGCCAACCCTCGGCTCCTTCGTGTACAATGATCACATTCCGAGAGCGTGTAAGAAAATAGAAGGAGTCCTGTGTGTCCGAATCAGCCGAGAAGAAAAAAAAAGAGATTACCATCCCCAACAAGCTCCCACTTATTCCCGTAAGAGATATCGTTGTCTTTCCGCACATGGTCCTTCCCTTGTTTGTCGGACGCGAGATGTCGGTCAAAGCGATCGAACAGGCTGTCTCCGAAAACCGTATGGTCCTGCTGGCTGCACAAAAAACCTTAGAAGTCGAAAACCCCAAGCCGGACGACATCTATACATTTGGAACGATCGGCACGATTATGCGGATGCTCAAACTATCGGATGGGCGCATCAAGATACTGGTCCAAGGTATCGCCAAAGCGAAAATCGTTTCATTTTCCCAAACTAATCCCTATTATCGTGTACAGATAAAAAAACTGACCGAACCCAGCTTGGCGAAGACCAGTCCTGAAATAGAAGCCGGTATTCGAATGGTTAAAGAACAAATGGAAAAAGCCATCTCTTTTGGAAAATTTCTGGTTCCGGATGTCATCGCCTTAATCGAAAACCTTGAAGACCCGGGACGCTTGTCCGATCTCATCGTATCGAACCTAGGCCTCAAAGTAAAAGCCGCACAGGATATTTTGGAAACGATCGATCCCATCGAGCGCCTCAAAAAGGTGAGCGAGCTTTTGGGTAAAGAACTGCACGTGATGAGCGTTCAACAAAAGATCCAAACCGAAGCCAAGGGAGAAATGGACAAGGTTCAGCGCGAATACTTCTTAAAAGAACAACTCAAGGCCATCCAAAAAGAGCTCGGAGAAGTGGACGACCGGGCAAAAGAGGTTGAGGAGTTTCGCGAAAAGATTGCCGCCGCGAAAATGCCCCAGAAGGTTGCCAAGGAAGCGAACAAACAGTTAAGACGCCTCGAACAGATGCATCCGGATTCGGCGGAAGCCTCCACCGTTCGCACCTATCTGGAATGGATGGTGGAGCTTCCATGGAGCAAGCAAACCAGAGATCGGCTCGATATCGTCGCAGCCAAAAACGTGCTCGATGAAGACCATTTCGATCTCGAGCGCGTCAAGGAACGAATTCTGGAATACCTCGCGGTTCGAAAAATGAACGGCAAGATGAAAGGCCCCATCCTTTGTTTTGTCGGTCCTCCCGGTGTGGGAAAAACCTCTCTGGGAAAATCCATCGCACGCGCCCTCGGCAGAAAATTCATCAGAATCTCCCTCGGGGGCATTCGAGACGAGGCCGAAATCCGCGGACACCGGCGGACCTACGTCGGTGCGCTGCCGGGTAGATTGATTCAGGGGATGAAGCAGGCCGGCACCGCCAACCCGGTGTTTATGATGGATGAGGTGGACAAAATCGGCACGGATTTTCGGGGGGATCCCTCCTCCGCATTGTTGGAAGTCCTCGATCCCGAACAGAACAACGCCTTTTCGGACCATTACTTGGGCGTTCCATTCGATCTTTCGCGCGTGATGTTTATCACGACGGCCAATCAAATCGATCCTATCCCCATTCCCCTACGCGATCGGATGGAAGTCATTCATTTGTCCGGCTATACCACCGAGGAAAAAGTCGGTATCGCACACAACTTTTTACTCCCGCGACAACTGGAAGAACATGGCACCTCCGCAAAAATGGTGCACTTGTCCGACGCGGCCATCGATAAAATCATCACACATTACACGCGTGAAGCGGGTGTCCGTAACCTCGAACGGGAAATCGCCAGCGTCCTGAGAAAAATCGCACGACGTCTGGCGGAAGGAAAACAAAAAAGAACATCCGTCACGCCTTCCAATCTACACCGTTTTCTTGGGATTCCGAAATACCTCCCCGAAATGGAGCAAGAGATGGATGAAGTCGGCGTGGCGACCGGCATGGCCTGGACACCGACCGGCGGGGATATCATTCGTATCGAGGCGACCCTCATGACGGGGAAGGGAGGCTTGATCTTGACGGGTTCTCTCGGCGATGTCATGAAAGAATCGGCCCAAACCGCGCTCTCGTTCATTCGTTCCAAGGAAAAGCACCTCAAGCTCACCTCCATTGCCTTCTCGAAAAGCGATCTCCACATCCATGTACCCGCCGGAGCCATCCCAAAAGACGGTCCCTCGGCGGGCATTACCATCGCCGCGGCCTTGAGCTCCGCCCTCACCAACCGGCCGCTTCGCAGGGATGTGGCCATGACCGGAGAGGTCACCCTGCGCGGGCGCGTGCTTCCCGTCGGCGGATTGAAGGAAAAAATCCTGGCTGCAAAACGCGTGGGGATCAAGACCATCGTTCTTCCAAAACAAAATGAAAAAGATCTGGAGGAAATCCCGCAACATCTGAAACGAGACCTTGATTTTGTTTTTGCGGATCACATGGAACAGGTCCTGGACACCGTCTTTCGAAAAAGACGCCGTATCGCCAAGACACAAAGCAAGAAACCAGTCAAACGTCGCGTCGGTAAAATCTCGTCAGGGACGGCTTCCCATCTATGAACTTGCAGCAAGCCGGTGAGTTTAACTTCATCAAACGGGTTCAAAAACGATTCCCACCGACAAAAGGCATTCCCCTTGGCATGGGAGACGATGCGGCAGCCGTTTCTTCACCCGCCGGCAAACTCACGCTATTGACAACCGATACTCTTGTGGAACATGTGCATTTTGAGCGCTCATTCTCCAGCTTTGCCCATATCGGCTATAAAGCGCTTGCGGTGAACTTGAGCGATATTGCCGCAATGGGAGGAACCCCACGCTATTTTCTCGTCTCACTGGGAGTATCGGGTCAAACAGAAATGTCCGACATGGACCAACTGTATCGAGGCATCGCAAAAGGAGCCAAGGAGGCCGGTGTCGATCTGGTCGGCGGGAATACCGCCCTTTCGGAAAACCATTTTTTTTTGACCATCACATTGGTAGGCGAAGTATCCAAAAATGAAGTGCTTTGCCGGAGCGGAGCGAATGAAGGTGACGCCCTCTTTGTAACGGGCGTCCTGGGCGATGCAGCAGCCGGATTAAGCCTGCTAGAAAATAAACAGCCCGGCGCCGACTCGAAATTAACCGGCCGCTACCGGAGGCCCCGAGCCCGTGTTTCGGAAGGCAGGCTCCTGGCAAAAGCGCGCATCCCGTCGGCCATGATCGACATCTCGGACGGCTTGACAGCCGATTTGGCGCATCTCACGAAACAAAGCAATGTCGGCGCAGAAATCGGGGTGGCGGCCATTCCCATTTCTCGGTCCCTGCGGCGATATAGCCTCCAAACAGGATGTGATCCCTTGAAATTTGCCCTCTATGGGGGAGAAGATTACGAGCTTCTTTTTTCCGTCCCTCCCCACAAAATTTCCAAACTGAAGAAGTATGTTCAAAACGGCTTGATTCAGGCCGTGCAGATCGGCACGATAGTTTCACACAAGAAAGGCCTTGTCCTCAGACAAGCCGGGGGCGGCGCGCAGAAAATAAAACCGAGCGGATACGATCATTTTCGTTAAGGAGGACGATCCGTATCTTAAGCACATATGAAAAAAACTTTCGACCAGTTTAAAGCATCCCTCCTCTACTGCAATCGATGCGGACGGGCCATGCCCGTTCGCGAGCGCCTATTGCTGGTGCTTCCAAATGGCGAAATGTACGACTATCTATGCCAAGGATGCGGCACATCCATTGGATCGAAAACGGAAAAAGAAGCCAAGGAGATCCTCCCCGCAAGCGCTTTCAACATCCCCAAAATTCCGCCGAATCGTTAAATCCGCTCGTCCTGCGCACACCCGAAAACGCCTTTCCCACGAACTGTCATTCTTACTCTTTGACCGACACCGATTGACGACAGGATACGGATAATCGAAAACCATTTAACGGCGTCTTGCCCTAGAACGAAAGCATCGAATAATAAAGAGGGGACTAAACTTCTTTTAAGGCGGGTTCGGGCGCCTCGGCAGACAAATCCGAGGGCGCGCCGTTGGTTGCAGCGGCATTGGACAGGTTGACGGATACCAACTTAGAAAGGCCGGTTTCTTCCATGGTAACGCCGTAGAGGACATCTGCGATTTCCATCGACAACTTGTTGTGCGTGACGATGATGAATTGGGTTTGACTTCCCATCTTGATCAGCGCATTGGTGAAACGACGGGTGTTTTCTTCATCTAAAGGAGCATCGATTTCATCGAGCAAACAAAATGGGGTCGGGTGAATTAAAAAGGTCGCGAAGAGGAGCGATATCGCGGTTAAGGCTTTTTCACCCCCCGAAAGCAGCGTAATTTTTCGATTCCCTTTTCCAGGCGGTTGCGCAATCATTTCAATCCCGGATTCCAAGGGATGCGCTTCGTCAAGAAGCACCAGTGCTGCGGTTCCCCCTCCGAAAAAAGAGGTAAAGACCTCACCGAATTTTTGATTGAGGATGTGAAAGGTCTCGACAAAGAGTGTTCGCGTGGTCTTGTTGATCTTGGCGATCGCCTCCCGGAGACCCTCCATGGAACGGGTCAGATCCGTTTCTTGTTCCGTCAAGAATTGGTAGCGCGTATCCAATGCCTGATATTCCTCAATGGCGGCCATGTTGACCGGCCCCATCTCATCCAGCTTCCGTTTGAGGTGTTCGGTCTTGGCTTGAGCCGTTTCAAGCGGAATAGAATCCCCCGAATCCTCATAGTCGGCAATCTCTGTGCCATAGCGCGTTCGAACCCCTTCTTCGACCTTCTGGCGATTCATCTCGGCTTCGACTTTCCGAAGGGCCGTCTGCTGCAGTGCTTCTTGTACGCGACCCAAAGCACTATCAAGCGATCTGTGTTCTTCATCGAGTTGCTGCAAGTCGGATGATAGCGCCGCATGAATTTCCTGTTCCTCTCGAATATGGTCCCGGAGGTTCATGAGCGTCTCGGACAATTGCTCGATGGCACGGACCGTTTTCCGTTCTTCGGCTTCTCCCGTCGCCAACTTTCCATGAAGCGATGCTTTCAAAAGGGCCTTGTCGTCCTTCCGCGCCTCCAGTGCCGCTATTTCCTTTTCGACACGCGCTTGCTTTTCCAGCGTGTGCTTCCGTTTTTCCTTAAGAGATGTCACCGCGATTCTCAAGTGCACAACCGTGTCGTTTAAATCATCGCGGCGCGTATGCTTCCCTTCTAAATCCTTTTTCATCCGATCGACAGACGATTCCCCTTCGACGATCAATCGTTCCGTCTCGGCAATCACCTCCCGTTCGGAAACTTCTTTCCGTGTAAATTCGGACTCCGCCGCTCGATTCTCTTCCAATTCGAGCCCGAGGATTTGTAATTCTTCTTGTAGCCGTGCAACATTGGAGGCAAGATTCTGCTGTTCGTTTCGCCTCTGCATCAGTGCCACATCGAGCCGTCGAATGGTTTCGGACAATGCTTCCTTTTTCTCCTGATTTGATTCGAAAGCACCTTGTGTACGGGCAATGTCGTCCTGAAGACGCTTCATATCCTCTCGTAGCGCTTCGACTTGTTTCGACAAGGCATGTGCTTCGCGTTTTTGACTCAAGGCCCCTTTCGACATTCGCTCGCCACCCGTCACGGCGCCGGAACGATCGACCACCTCCCCCTGAAGGGTCACCCAGGTTTCGACCTCGGGAAAGGCTCCCCAAAGGGCCAATGCCGCATCCAAATCCTGTGCAAAATAAACGTGTCCCAGCAGGGCCTCGGCGACCGCTTCATGGCTTGCCTCATAATCAATCAGGTCGGTGGCCCGGCCGACAAAGCCATTGCCGGCAACGATAGAGGGTTCTTTTTTACGTTTTATCGATCGCGGTTTGCGCGGCAGGAATATCCCACGGCCCTTTTCGCCTTTTAGTAAAAGGTGAAGCCCTTTTTTAATTTCAGCATGATCTTCCAAGACAATACCTTTAAGGCGGTTTTCAAGAATGGCTTCGGTTGCCCGCTCGTAAACAGAGGGCACATCGAGCATATCGGCGACCATGCCTTGAAGACCCTCTAAATTTAAAAGCAGGTTCTCGCTTCCATCTTGTTTATCCAAGAGCCCCTGATAAAATGCTTGATGTGATGCGGCTTCGGCCTTGGCCGCGGCACAAGCCTCTTTAAGCTGTAAAAAGCGCGCTTCTTTTTCGAATAAGACGGCCTCCGTTTCTTTCAGAAGTTGGTCTGTCTCGGCAAGATCCATTCGTCTCTTCGCCAATTGTTTTTCGGTATCGTTCCATTCGCTTGAAACGCGCTTTAGGGAGGCCTCCGTCGCTTCCAAGTTCTCGGATACGGTGTCTTCTTCGGTCACCCTTCGTTCGATCTGCTTGCAGAGGGTTTCTTTACGATCATGAAAATGGATGAGGTTGTTCTTAGACGTTGTTAACTGGGCCGCCAGATGAAAAAGAGCGGCCTTTTGCCGTTCTATATCCGCCGATATCGACCCGATGCCTTCTTCGAGCACGGCCGCTTCCCGATCGTGCTCCAAAAGATGCCGCTCTTTTTCCGGAAGCGTGCGGGCAATCTCCGTTGCTTGCGTTTCAAGGAGGTCCCGCTCTTGAATATGGCTTAAGAGCTCCTGTTCAATGTGCTCGATCTCTTCGTCCGACTGAGACAAGGCCTCCAGCCACTCCTTGCGCTGGGCGTGGATGGTCTCTTGTTTTCCCTCAAGCCGCTGAACACCCCCCTCCAAATCCGAATTTTCGCGATTGGAACGTTCAAGGGCTTCCCCTTTTTGTGCCAGCACCGCCTTGTTTTCGGTCAACCGGAGATCGATGGCCGCCTTTCGACCAGCCAGTTCCGCACTTTTTTCCTGAAGCCTTTCTTCTTCCCCCCTAAGAGAGGCCAAGCGTTGGTTCCACGCGGTCCATTCCCGGCGGGCGATTTGTATTTCGAGCGATTTTAGCGATGATTGGAGGGACTGATACTTCTCCGCCTTCTTCGCCTGACGGTCGAGGGCGTTCCGTTGCCGGGTAATTTCATCGATAATATCCCGAACGCGAATCAAGTTTTGCTCAGTCGCATCGAGTTTCCGAATCGCCTCAGCCTTTCGCACCCGGTATTTTGCGATACCGGCAGCTTCCTCAACGATTTCTCTCCGTTGCTGTGGGGATGCAGTTACCAACTCATCCACTCTTCCCTGTTCGATGATCGTGTGGGCCTTGTAGCCCGCACCCATATCGATCAGGAGGTCCCGGATGTCTTTGAGGCGGCACGGTGTTTTGTTGATGAGATACTCGCTTTCTCCGGAACGGTAAAGTCGCCGGCTGAACGTGATTTCTCCATAAGGGGTATAAGGCGAGGGAAGGGGCTTCGTGATTTCTCCCACGGTCAACGATACTTCTGCGGCGCCAAGCGGCTTTCGTTGTTCCGTTCCGTTGAAGATCACATCTTCCATGCGTTCTCCCCGTAAGTTCTTGGGGCTTTGTTCACCCAAAACCCAAAGAATTGCATCCGAGAGATTGCTCTTCCCACATCCGTTCGGGCCGACGATGCCGTTAATGCCCGAGCGAAAAGTCACGACGGTTTTGTCAAAAAAGGATTTAAATCCAAATACCTCAAGTCGTTTGAGCCGCATGGTTTCCTTTCAAAAAAAAAGTAAAAAATGATGTCTTAATATCACAAGCCCACCCTCTTGTAAAGAAAATTATTCAACAGAATGTGTAAGAAGGAAATTTATCCCACTATATATTGGGCTTTAATAATAATGACCTTTTCATAAAACCTCCTGCTCGAGCGCCGTCATGCGCCTCTGGCAAGCCATTATCGACAAGAGACGCGTCGCCACCGCCCATACAGATCCCCAGACCCGGAAATATGAGTCTCCGGACGGTCTCAAACGTTTTTAGGAAGTGGGATAAAACCCGATCGATGATGGTTGTCCCCTTTATCCCCACACCGTGGTGACAATCCCAAACCATGCATCGCCCATGATGCATATTCTTTTGAAAATAAACACAAATTTTAAATTTATAAAAAAAAAGATCAGGCATCTTTATTGCTCCACTTTAGATTACGAAGAGCCGGAGCGACAGGTATGGGTCGAATCAGTGTTTGATAAAAAAACATCAGGTAAGGAGGAACCCAAAATGAAATCAACATATAAAGCAGGCATTGTTGGTGTTGTGGTTGGGACGCTCTTTTTTGTAGGAACCTTGGCATCTCAAGCACAGGAAACATTTTTCATCGAAGGGGCACGAAACAGTCAAATCCAAAGAGAGGCCGAGTTAACGGTTGCCGGCGGAATGATGACGCGGGCGCTGAACGCCGCCCTACAAGGAAAGACGGTGGAGCCGATTCCTCAAGATATCGTCAACATCTTCAAGAAACATGGCGCCTATAACCAATTGTCGAACTTTATGATCGCAGTGAACCTCTTGGAAAAAGAGTCCGGCAAATCGCTTGGACACCTCCTGCCGAATACGCCAAGCACCATTGCCAAAGGCGGTCACTTCAGAGGCCATGAGGAAGGATGGGGAGGCTGGGGAGAGTTCGGTTATTTTGCGGTGGTTGGATTCATCTTTTCGCTGTGGGCGCACACTTGGGTTGCCCGAAGCTCGAGACCCCCAATGGAAGAAGAGGAGGAAGAAGAGGAGTACATGGAATACAAGAAGGCAGCCTGATCCCGAAGGGATTGTGGAAGCAGTCAGGCATCTTGCGACCACAATGGAAGGCTTTCCTCATGCATTGTGGAAAGGGAGGAAACAAAAGGACCCTTTTGGGGGGGCCTTCCCACTGAGATTTATGTACCAATTTCGGAAATGGGAGGTGCTTTTCGCCCATCCGAGCCCGGAAAGAGAAGTGTCCGTGCAAGGGTGGGTAAAGATGCCCTGACGCGCTTCCATCTCTCATCTTTCGGCTTCCTCACCCACGGAAGATGAGAGATGGAATAAGAAAAAAATTCCGTAGCGGAAAGCAGACTTTGGAAGGAGATTCTAGGGATTGGGAGACGAGCTTAGTCCATTAAAGACAAGGAGACGGCGATGAACACCGTAGGCGTGATCGATTTTCAAATAGGATTAGAAGAACGGATCTCAAAAATTTATGGAATGATTGCAAACCTATTTTCTTTGGAGACACCCACAGACGCCGAGTGGGTCACACTGTGGAGGGAATTGTCCGTGGACGAGCAGAACCATGCATCCCTTCTTTCGATAGAAAAGACCTTCTTACAGACCGGCACGCATGTCAAAAAACCGATAGAGATCGGTCGGGAAATCCAGCAAACATTCGAAGCCATGCTGACCCGATGTGAGGCCCGTGTCCAATCCAAAATCAGCCGGAAAGATGCGATGAAAATCCTCAAAGAACTGGAAAATTCGGAAGTAAACAAGCTTTTCTCAAGTCTTTTAAAGGTCACCGATTCCAAGGTATTGAGTCATTTGGCGGATTTTTCTCGCACCCATATAGAACATGATCGCCGTATTCAGGCAGCTGTCGAAAAATACGGCGAAAATGAGCATTCCGTACCGAACAAAATGGGAGGGAAGGAGGCGGAACATGTTTGATTCTGGAGAACGTAAAGAAGGAAAAGGGATGAAAGAAGAAAATCGCCTGCCGAGGCCGCCAAAAATCAAAGCCTTTTTAGACGAATATGTCGTCGGCCAAGAAAGGGCGAAAAAGATCCTGTCCGTCGCCATGTATAACCATTTCAGGCGGGTATTCTTTCCGGATGCGGATACCTCCCTGCGTATGAAAAAAGGGAACGTTCTGCTCATCGGGCCGACCGGGACAGGAAAAACCCTCATTGCCGAAACATTGGCGCGGATCGTTGGGGTCCCTCTTTCGATATCGGATGCAACGACGCTGACCCAATCCGGATATGTTGGGGAAGATGTCGAAAATGTCGTCCTGCACCTATACCAAGCGGCGGACAATAAAATAGAGCAATGTGAACGGGGGATTATCTATATCGACGAAATCGATAAAATCGGCCGCAAGAGCGAATCGCCTTCCCTCACCCGGGATGTCTCCGGTGAAGGCGTACAGCAGGCGCTCCTGAAAATGATGGAAGGAACGATCGTCAACGTACCGCCTCACGGCGGCCGAAAACACCCGCACGAAAAGATGATTCCGATCAATACCGCCAATATTTTATTTATTTGCGGCGGCGCTTTCGAAGGCATTGAATCGATCATCGCACAGCGGCTTGAACAAAAAACAATCGGGTTCGGCAGCACGATCTCAGGCGGAGGCCGGGAAGCGCTTGTAAACCGTATACTTCCGGAAGATTTGCTGAAGTTCGGCATGATTCCGGAATTTTTAGGACGCCTTCCCATTATTGCGAAACTGGAAAAGTTAAGCGAAGACGATCTGGTCCACATTCTAAGCGAACCGAAAGACGCGATTACGAAACAATACCAAAAACTGTTCGCGCTCGAGGGGATCAGTCTTCGGTTTACGGGGGGAGCGCTCCATGCAATCGCGAGAGAGGCCATCGCGCTCGGCACGGGTGCCAGAGGACTCCGCACCATCCTTGAGGATCTCCTGCTCGATGTCATGTACGAGATTCCGGAACATGCGGAATCCAAGGAGTATGTGGTCAGCGAGGCAGCGATTGAACAACTCCTTTCCGTCGGCTTCGGCCCGGAAGGAAAGGAAGAGGTCGCATAAACGGACCACGGAGTCCCAATAAAATGTAATATCTCCTAAGGGGTCTTCCAGACCCCTTTTTTATATATGCGATGAATGAGGCCTATTCGGAATCATCGGAATCAATGGAGCAGAATCGACGATAAGAAAACCGGCTTGTCTTTTCATCGTGCCCCTCGAATGGTGAGCAAACCCCACCCATCTTTGGGTCACCCCCCCCCCCCAAACCCCAAAAATAACACCCCAACGCAAAAAAGCAACAGTGGGG
>JBHHXH010000036.1:0-26649 GCA_046756925.1 Nitrospiria bacterium | reverse complement strand
CATCCAAAAATTGCTTATGCAGCTTAAACACTCTATTTAATGGCCGGGTTAATAGAAAAGCGTGACGAATTTTGGCCGGACGAAAGGCGAACGCCAAACAACAAAGCCGGATGAAGGCGGGTTGTTTTTTTATAGCGATTCAATCCGGAAAGTCGATCGATTTTTCAATATTGACATCGGATATGAATAGTGCTAGGTTCCACGAAATAAATAATAAAGTTGTCTGGAAAAACCTCTCTAAGCATTTAATATTTAAGGTTTATCAAAACAAACGTATGCGGGAGTGGCGCAGACTGGTAGCGTAGGAGCTTCCCAAGCTCTTGGTCGCGGGTTCGAATCCCGTCTCCCGCTCCATGAATTCGAGTCTTGTGTTTGAGGTTTTCCACCGACATTATAAAAGCATCCGATTCTCAAGACGCCTGAACCGGTTTTCCGAATGGATATGGGTCTTTGGCGCATATCAAAACCTTCCATGACATTCATTTTCCTCGAAAAATCCGAAAGGGGATCATGATTGATCCTGCAGCAGAAGCAGGGAGCCTGGTTTCGGCGGGACTTTTACCCTTGAAAAGTATCGACATGTCGATGGCGGTAAAACCGTAAAAGGGTTTGAGTTGAATCATGTGCCGAGCGCGTCGTTTTGTTTCGTCGTGAAAGGCGGATCATTCCTTGCATTCCGTTTTCGTTCCAAAACGAAACCGTTTGACTCGATCCTTGCTTTTGAATATAGTGCCTTTCATGCCGATGGTAGTAAGGAATAAATTTATCGTAAATCAAGCGGAATGCGATTGGCCCCGACAAACATGAAGATCTTTGCCATTATCAGTTTGTGTTTCCCCATTATTTTATCCCAGCCGGCATGGACATTTGCGGAAGGCTTGATTCATCATGACATGAAAGTGGTCCTGGAGCCTGATGCTCACATCCTGGAGGTGGAAGATCGTATTGTCTTGCCGGCTTCTCATCGCCCGGGTCCGGACGGTCGTTTTCATTTCCTGCTTCATGGAGGTCTCAATCCTCGCGCTTTGACGCCCGGCGTTCGGATTAGCCGCGAGGCGGAAACACCCGGTGCCGAGGGCTTCGATTCGAACATGGAAGTGGCCCACTACGCGGTGTCGCTTCCCATCGGACTGAGGGTATTCGTCTTAAGCTATGGGGGAGAAATTTATCACCCCCTCACCAGAGCGGCAGGGGGTGGCGCGCAGGAGGATGAGACACTCGGCATCATCTCCTCTGAAGGCGTATTCCTTTCCGGTAAAACACTTTGGGCGCCCTGGTTTTACAACGATAAGGTGTCCTTTACCCTCAATCTAAAACTGCCCTCCGGCTGGAATGCCGTGAGCCAAGGGGAACGAACCATTTCCAGGACGGAAGGATCGTCTATTATGCTTCGCTGGGAATCCCCCGAACCTCAAGAGGAGATCTATCTTGTAGCGGGAAAATGGTTCGAATACCAAAGGGACGCGGGGAGAGTGACGGCAATGGTTTTTCTTCGGTCTCCCGACGCCGCATTGGCGGAAAAATATCTTGCAGTGACCGAGCAATACCTCGAGATGTACGGCAGATTGATCGGCCCCTATCCGTACAAGAAGTTTGCCCTTGTCGAAAATTTTTGGGAAACCGGATACGGCATGCCGTCATTTACACTGCTCGGGCCGAAAGTGATCCGCTTCCCCTTTATTCTTCATTCTTCCTACCCCCATGAAATTTTGCACAATTGGTGGGGAAACGGTGTCTATGTCGACCGTGATACCGGCAACTGGAGTGAAGGGCTCACCTCCTATCTTTCGGACTATCTGATTCAGGAACAACAAGAAAAGGGTCTTGCGGCGCGACGGGCTTCCTTGGAAAAATACGCCGACTATGTTTCCGAAAAGGGAGATTTCCCTCTTGCCGATTTTCGTGCCCGGCATGATGCCGCCTCCCAAGCAGTCGGCTATGGGAAGACCTTATTTCTCTTTCATATGCTGCGTCGGAACTTAGGAGACTCGGTATTCACACAGGCCTTGCGAACGTTTTATCAGGATTATCGATTTAAGAAAGCGTCTTTTTCAGACCTCATGCAGTCCTTTCAACGGACGTCCGGAAAAGACCTCTCCATCGCGTTTGACCAATGGGTCAAGCGCACCGGCGCCCCAATCATCCGAGTTAAAAAGGTTCGAGCCGAAAAAGATGAGGCGGGCGGTTATATGCTGACGGCCCTGATTCAGCAATTACAAAAAGGGCTGGCCTATTCAATCGAAATTCCCCTTGCGGTGACATTGCATACGAGCGATGACAAGGCATTTTACACAACGGTTGTGATGACCGAGAAGGAACAGGAGATATCTCTATCTTTGCCTGCGCGGCCAATCAGGGTGGACGTCGATCCTGAGTTTGATGTGTTTAGGCGGCTTCACGCGGCCGAAATGCCGCCGTCTTTCTCGAAGATCTTGGGGGCGTCTTTCGTGACGATTGTCCTGCCCTCCACGGAAACGGATGCCCTCCGACAGGGATACCAAGACTTGGCGGAATCATGGCAACGCGGCGCGCCGATGCAAATCGAAATTACATGGGACAACCAATTGGAAGCGCTCCCGAAGGACCGAGCCATATGGTTGTTTGGCTGGAAAAACCGTTTTCAAGGGGCCATACTTTCTCAACTACAGGCTTATGGGGTATCGACCAATAGCGCCATCACGCGTATTGATAAGGTACAAATCCCCAGGAGAAATCACTCGCTTGTTTTGGCCGCAAGGCATCCGCTTAACCAAAATTTCACGGTGAATTGGTTGGCCACCGATCACGCGAAACCCTTGCGGGGTTTGGAGCGAAAACTTTTTCACTACGGTCCATTCGGATACCTGGCATTCGAAGGAGATGCGCCAAAAAATATTGTAAGAGGCCGGTGGCCGGTCGTCCGTTCTCCCATGTCGATCCGAGTCACGCAGGCGGACGGAAAGTGGGTGAACGATAAAAAATTGGTCTTGCCGCAGCGCACGATATTGACCATGCTGCCATCCATTTTTTCCAAATCCCGCATAAAGGACGATATTTCCTTTCTTTCGAGTAAAGCCATGCGGGGGCGCGGATTCGGCACGGAGATGCTTGATCGTGCTGCCGAGTACATTGCCAAGTCTTTTAGAGAATCCGGACTTCAACCCGGTGGACCGTTCGGTAAGAGCTATCTCCAGCAATGGAAAGGCCAAGATGGCGGACTAGGAAGCGGGGTTGTTCTAAAAAATGTCATCGGCGTGCTCCCGGGAAGCCATCCCGACTGGAATGAAGAAAGTGTCGTGATTGCGGCACATTATGACCATCTTGGATTTGGATGGCCTCGGGTTGAGAAGGGGGATGAAGGCAAGCTTCATCCCGGAGCGAACGACAATGCCAGCGGTGTCGCACTCTTGCTCGATCTGGCCAGATTATTTGGAAAAGGCGCGCCGCTAAAAAGGTCAATCGTGTTCGTGGCGTTTACGGGGAAAGAAGTCGATCTTCGTGGATCTCGGCATTTCGTTTCTCGGGGAGAACCCTACCCAACCGAGCGGGTTTCCGGGATGATCAACCTGGATACGATCGGCGGTTTAGGGACAAGACACTTAATCGTGCTCGGTAGCGGCTCGGCGCGTGAATGGCCCCCCCTTCTACGGGAAGCAGGCGCCGCAAGCGGCATTTCCATGTCTCCGATTCCTGGAACCATTGGATCGAGCGATCATTTGAGTTTTATCGAAGCGGGCGTTCCGGCGATACAACTGTTCAGCGGGATCACGACCGATACAGGACGGCCAACCGATACCATCGAAAAAATCGATCTGGAAGGCATTGTCAAAACAGGCCGTATTGTCAAGGCCATTACAGAGGTCCTGGCGGACCGTCTTTCGTTATTGGCCTATACGCCGATCCAAAGAAACGATCCAAATTTATTATGGCGGAGGCGTTTGAACGCCAAGTCGCCGTAGCCCTATTGTTTGTTTTCCATGGGTCGATTCGCCCTGGAACATTTGGGTGGTTGTCTTGGAAACGGATGCCGTGGAGTGGATATTGGCAGCGACTCGGAAAAAGAAAGGTCGAAAATTTACTTGTGATGATCGGCCACTGGATACGTGTATTGCATTTGATGAATCATATTGACAGGAGGTCTTATGGAAATACAATATACCGAAATATCTGAAACGGAAGATGCCTGCGAGGTCGAAATGCTGATATCCGACGATATGGATCCCGAGCATGCAACCGCATATGTTGAAGTAAAGGTTTTACTTCCAAAACAAGCCAACCCCCGCCTCGCGCAATTGCAAAAAGACAGCCTTGAAGTGGTACATACCCTTATTGGTGATAAAATTCAACAAGCGGAATCTCGTATGGGCGCCTGATTTCCAATCATTGTCAGTGGGAGACAAGCTGCCTTGCTCGCTTGGGTCGCGATCGGATTGTGCGGATCCGTGTCCGGAATGTTTCTTCCCTCATCAACATGATGCTGGGAATTTGACCGAGCGCTTCCTAAGACCACATCGACCTTTTGCAAACACCCATCGGACGGCTCTTCCGGTAAAGGTTCCCGTAAAATGGGTTTGCACCGAAACGAAAACGGATGACCGTTTCTTGAAGATGTTTGAATTGCCGCCTTTGGAATCGTGATGCAAGTGATTACAGCGCATGAACATCTATTAAACATCGCCTACCCATCGAAGTGCTTGCGATGCTTGAGCGATTCCGCCTCCGAGCATGTGCAAATCATTGAAACCAACACATGGATAAGACATCTGCACAATCCATTCAGTATTTTATCGTTGTTTTTGTTTCTGTTATCCGGCGCATTGGTGGCGCTCTTGGCCAAGGGTCTCGACTTGAATATCGTCTGGGCGTGGTTATTCGTTTATATGCTGATTCTATCTGTTCTTAGAAATTTTACTGAAAAAACGTCTCGTGTCGTTGAATTGCCCTATTGTCCGGTTTGTTTGAAGAAATGGGAACGCAATATCAATATTGAATACGTGTTTGCATTTGTCTTCGTCATTGGATCGTCTCTGGCCCTGTATATTGGGGTTCATCGGGCCTACCCCGCGGCGATTCCCACGGCTTGGACCTTTTCGCTTTTGATATTCTTGATGGGGAAGCGCCTGCTCAAACCTTATGATCCGCCGCTCGATTTGCGCAAATCGTCGAACGATACGCTGATCTTCAATTTTGGAAATATCGAATTTGCCAAACAAACCATCTCCATGAACACGTCCTTGGCCGGAGGATTCGAATGCAAGGACTGCGGAGCGTTCATATCGGTGCCCGAAGGGAGATGCCCCAAGTGCAAAGATCAAGATGAAGATCCGAACGATTCGTTATAATGGGGTCGTCTCGTGTCATCGAGGGGCAAAAAAGCTATTCCAAAACAGACTGACACAAGAGTAGGGAGTCGAAGGGGATCGCTTGCATTCTCGAGATATGATAATTAAGGAAAAGGAGTCCAAATGCTGGAGGTGATCGATTCACCTGCAAGAATCGAATCGGCCGGCGCACCGCCGAAAACGATCGAAGAATATATTGGGCGTGTGAATATGGGCCATACCGATTTAAGTATCGCACACATGAAAAGCCCCTGTGGATGGGTCGAGCCGGGGCAGAGGCCTGAATTCGACGAGTACACCTTGGTCCTCAAAGGGACGCTTCGCGTCGAAAGTGAAAAACAGATGATTGACATCCATGCGCGGCAGGCGGTCTTGTCACGCCGAGGAGAATGGGTGCGTTATAGTTCTCCTTACCCGGATGGCGCCGAGTATGTGGCGATTTGCCTTCCCGCCTTTTCACCGGAAACTGTCCATCGAGATGAATAGACGGTTTTACTCGTCTTTTTCCAAGGAAAGTCACATGGGTCCACTGTAAGGGATGTTTCCGTGAGGGCATATTTCAAAAAATCATAGGAGTGGGTTGTGAAAGGATCTCTGGTTATCGCTCCATGCATGACACTCTTCGTTTCGCTATGGGTCTGGACTCAAAGTATTTATGCATCCGAAGCTTATCAAATGGCCATCTCGGCGTCGTATTTCGAGGTTGAAGACGATGGTCAAAACAGTCTAACGGGTCACAGCATTTTCCTAAGACAATATTTTTATCCCGTCAATACCTTGGGGCATCCCCTGGCCGAAGCGGCTTTTCTGGAACGGAACGGCAGTATCGAATTGTTTGTCACCATCTCTGAATCGAAGCTTGGATCAACATTGGGAGTGGATGGGCTCGATTATGGCGTGGGTTTAACGCACGCGAGGCGTGGCTCACCCCTCGTCTTTCAAGCGTTTTACGCAAAAGGGGACGACGAATTCAAGGCGCCGTTGATCGGCGATTTAACTTCAGATCGATATGGATTGGGTATCGGCGTCTTTATCGAGGATGGCTTTCTAGTGGATGTGTCTTACGAAACATCCGAAAGAGAACGTACGATCGTCGGATTGCGGGACGTCTCCTTTGATGATCGGTTTTACTCGCTCAATGTGAAGCGTGTTAAAAAACGAGGCCGGGGTCAAGCCGTCAACCTAGAGCTTGGTCTCGGCCTCAATCGATTTGACGAACCCGGAGAGAATGGTTCGAATACGATCGGCAGTCTTTCGGGTGACTACTACTTTAACCCAAGAATGAGTCTTGGCGGTGCCATCCAAGTCAACAGAGGCGATGAAAAAGACAATGAAGGTGAAACCTATGCGGTCAGTATAGTGATTTTCCTCAATCCTTCCCTGGCGATTGCCTTATATTACGATCGATTTCATGCCGATAATGCGTCGGGTGAGGCTGACGATACCTTCAGTGCCGCGATGACCGGACGTTTTTAATTTTTTTCGTTCGCCCTTTTTTCTTGTTCTTTTCTATGACGGGGTTCTTTTTTCCTGGGGTCCGGCGCCCTTTCGATGGGTGTGGTTTTTCCACAGCGCTCAGTTTGGAAATATTGAGCTGTACTCCGGCTACCCAGACCGTTTTCAGTATCCGGAAAACCTTACGCGGCATCCCTTCCGGGAGCTCGATCATGCTGAACGGGTTGTCGATTTCGATGCGGCCGATGTGTTGACTGTCTAATTCAATTTCGTTGGCGATGGCCCCAACGATATCCTTCGGTTTTGCCCCGTGAATATGGCCGACTTCGATACGATACCACTCCATCCCGCTTGCCGGTAGGTCGAGCATCCGGCGTCGTTTCGCCTTCGTATTTTTTCGATCCGCCTTTTTCGCCTCGCCAACAGGTTTTTTTATCCGGTCTTCCTTTTTTAGTAAAAAAGGCTTTTCACCTTGGAGAAGCTTGGCGAGGGCCGCGGCGATATCGATGGCCGGGACATCGTGTGCTTGGCGATAGCGTTCGATCAGTTCTGCGTAGAAGCCGTTGTCCTCCAGTGCCAAAGTGTCGGTGATGCGCTGCATGAAACGGGCGATACGCTGGTCGTTGATCATCTCCGTCGTGGGCAAGGCCATTAAGGTGATTTTTTGTTTTGTCGCCCTTTCGATTTCGTAGAGCATTCTTTTTTCGCGCGGGGAGACGAAGAGAATGGCCTCGCCGGTTCGGCCTGCGCGGCCAGTCCGCCCGACTCGATGGACGTAGGCCTCGGTATCGTTCGGGATGTCGTAATTGAGCACGTGACTGATTCGATCCACATCCAGTCCGCGTGCGGCCACGTCGGTAGCGACGATAATATCGGTTTTTCCTTGTTTGAAGCGGTGGACCGTCTGCTCTCGCTTGCTTTGAGGTAGGTCGCCGTTAAGGGGTGCCGCTGCATAGCCACGGGCCGCGAGTTTTTCCGACAAATCGACGGTTTCCGTGCGTGTTCGGACGAAGATCAGAATCCCGTCGAAGGTTTCCGCTTCGAGGATGCGCGTCAGGGCATCAAGCTTGTGCAGGCCGCTGACCATCCAGTAACGTTGATGGATCGATCCGGCGGTCTTTGTCGGCATTTTAATCGTGACCTCTTCCGGATCTTGAAGATGTTTTTTTGCGATTTTCCGGATGGGCGCCGGCATCGTTGCGGAAAAAAGTGCTGTTTGCCGGTTTGCCGGCGTTTGTTCAAGGATCCATTCGACATCCTCGATGAAGCCCATGCGAAGCATTTCGTCCGCTTCGTCCAAGACCAAACAACGCAACGCCTCCAAACTTAAAGTGCCGCGGCGCATATGATCCATCACCCGGCCCGGCGTGCCGACAACGACGTGGACGCCGCGTTTCAGTTGACGAATTTGTCCGCCGTATTCTTGCCCTCCGTAAATGGGTAGAATGTGAAAACCCCGCAGGTGCGCGGCGTAGCGACCGAAGGATTCGGCGACTTGTATCGCCAATTCCCGTGTCGGGGTGAGCACGAAGATTTGGGGTTTTAATAATTTTAGATCGGTACGGCACAACAGTGGCAGGGCAAAGGCCGCCGTTTTCCCCGTTCCGGTATGGGCCTGCCCGACGACGTCCCGCCCTTTAAGAATATGCGGAATACACTCCGCCTGGATCGGGGAGGGCGTCTCGTAACCGACATCGTCTAGCGCTTTTAAGACCGGCGGGATAAGGCCGAAGGCGCGAAAGCCGGAAGTGAAGGTTTTTTCAATGGACATATGATACTCCTCAGGAATGAAATCGAATTGCAAAGGACAAAAGCGTAATGTTTGTTCGAAAGCTTTAAATCAGGGGCGATTTCTCGTCCGTTGTTTTGGGGAGGCGATTGACGCGCCGCGCCGTAGTGATGAAACCCGAGTGGGCGACCATTCGCAGGCTGGGGCGAACGCTGCGGCCTTCAATATTCCAGGGGCGTAAGAGGGTTTCGAAGGTTTCGATCTGTGCAAAGCGGCGTTCAGTGTACAAGGCCTCAGCGACCTTTTCGACCTGCGGCACGGTCGGCAAAAAAGAAAGGAAGACGCCGCCCGAGCGGAGCTTTTCTGCCGCATGCGGCACCACCCGGTGCGGCTCCGGAAGATCGAGGACGATCCGGTCCACGACCTCTTCTTGAATGCCCTCATAAATATCGTCGTAATGCACGAACAGACGGTCGCCAAGCGGGGAGGGGAAAAGATAGCCTTCGATATTCTTCACCGCGCGGTTTGCAAAATCTTCTCTCACTTCGTAGCTGTAGAGCCGTCCTTTTTCGCCGATGGCATTGAGCAGGCAGAGGCTCAGCGCCCCGGAGCCGATACCCGCTTCGATGACCCGCGCGCCGGGATAGATATCGGCCCACATGGGGATCAGCGCGAGGTCTTTGGGATAGAGAATCTGCGCGCCGCGCGGCATATGCAGGGTATAGTCCGCCAGGGTCGGCCGAAAAAGAAAAAAGCGCATACCGCGTGAGAGCGCAATCTCCGTGCCGTCTTCCTTGCCGATGAGTTCGTCGTGCGGGATCGACTCCCCGCTGAATTGAAAGTCGGCCCCCGGCTTGAGTGTGCAGCGATAGGTTCGGCCTTTTTTATTAACGAGGTGGATGGCTTCTCCGGCTTGAAAGGGGACGATCATGAGGCCGCCACCCGTTGCATCAGACGGCAGTAGCCGCACTGTTCGCCGCCACAGGGCTGGCCGCAGCTGCTGCATATGTTCGGTTCGACTTCGGTTTTTGCAGGAAAGGCGCACTCTTTTTCCTTGAGGAAGCCGAGATAGAACTGGAGTTTCGATCCGGGAGAGGCTTCTTCGAGGCGATTTAGCATTTCTTTATAAAGAAAAGTTTTGGCCCCCTTCGACATGGGGCATTCCTCGACGATGTAGTCGATACGGTTCAGGACCGCATAAGCCGCGATTTCACGTTCCGGCAGGCGGTAGAGGGGTTTGACTTTGCGCGCCCATTTACCGTCGTCGTCGCCGAGCACCGGCGTTTGTTTTTCGAGATAGGCCCGCTGCCAGTTCAAGAGGTTGCCCAAGAGCCGCGCCGCCTCGTCATCCAAATTATGGCCTGTGGCAACGACGGAAAAGCCCTTTTCCAAGGGGATGCGGTTGAAGTGATGTCGTTTTATGGTGCCGCAGGCCGAGCAAGGCGGGCGGGCCGTTTCTTTGGCGATTTCGATGAGGCCCAAGCCATAGTCTTCTCGATAATTTTGGACGATAAACTTTAAGCCGCGTGAGGCCGCAAATCGTTCAACATTCGCCTGCGAAATATTGGAATAATCCCCGACCCCTAAATTCAAGTGAAGACCGACAGTGGCGTAACCGAGTTTCGAGAGGATGTCCCAAAGCACGAGGGAGTCCTTACCACCCGACACCGCAACCAAGATCTGTTGGTCGAAGTCAAACATGCGATGGCTCGAAATGGCCTTCATGACCTGTTTTTGGAGATAGTTTCGAAAGCAGGAATCGCAGAAAGCGGTATTGTGCCGGGGCAGTTTAATGGCGGCGGGGTTTTCACAGCGGCGGCACTTCATTTAGCCTCCCGAAATCACAGGACGGATTTCAATGACGGCTTCGTCGGCAATCATGGCATCTTCCGTCACGAGCGCGTCGTTGCAAATCACCAGGTGGGCTTCGCGCGAAAGACCGAGCTTCGACAGGATGGAGAGAACGGGCTTGGGGCCCTGTAATTCGACCTCTCGGACCGGATGGTGGAGTTTAATTCGCATGGGAGGGCTATCTTAAGGCAAAGCGGGGCGGATATGCAATCGCTGTTGCGCTTTTCGACCCGGCCTGATTGTCTTGGGGCACTCGGACTTTAGACGCACTTTAGCAGGCGGTCGCCGATGGTTTTCTGGTCCTGATAGATCTCCTCCGGTCCTGTGCCGATTTGTGCGGACTGTGCGGCTTTCAAATAGCGATTGTGCGCTGCTAAATCCGGATAATGTTTATTTTCCCGAAGGGCTTTGATGTAGTAATCCAGCGCGAGCAAGTAGTTAATCCAAGCGATTTTGTCTTCCTTTTCGGCCAAGGTGACCCATTGGTTGTTTCCGGTGATCAAGATGGCGGAGACGACACCGTTGTTATCGGGCAGGCTGTAGAATTTTTTGTTCATGATGCATTCCATCGCCCGTTTGTGAAAGAAGATCGAAAGCTCGGGATCGATGATGCGGGCGATCTCGCCGATATCCGAATTCACGACCAAAATATTCGGCACGTAGTTATAAGCGATGCGCAGCAAGTCCGTGGCCTCGTTCAAAAGCTTGATCGCCGCTTTCGGGGCCTTTTCGGATTCCGCAATGGCCTTCATGTAGAGCGCATAGCCCAGGCCGTGGTAACCTCGGTAGTCGTAGGTAGCCATCTCTTGCAGCCTTCGAAAGTGCTCGGCCATCCGACCGTAATCGCCCTTGTCGTAGTAGGACCAGCCGAGCTGAAAGAGTGCGTCGCCGTAATAGGGCTTCGAAATATTTCGTGTCCCTTCGTAGGCCGCACTTGCCTTTTGAAAGTATTCCAGGGATTTCTCCGCCTCGCCGATGCGCATATGGAGGAGGCCCAAAAACTGTAGGATATTGTGATCGCTTTGGTTCTTGAGCAGGTCCCAATAGGCCATCGTCCGTCCCGGCTTCCAGTCGGGGTCTTCCAAACGCAAAAAGAGGTCGGTTTTGCGTTTGCCTTCCAATGCCTCCGGGTTGCTCGGCACGAGTTTTAGGCTGTGCTCGAATTCGCCCGCGGCGTCTTTATAATGCCCGGCATCGAGCAGAGCTTGACCCAATCGAATATGCAGTTTGACGGCAGCCTTCCGCTCGCTGGTCTCCCGATATTTTTCCCAAGGAGAAACCTGAAAGACGACCATGTAGGCAATGGCTGTGACGATGGAGATGGCCAGCGTGATGAGAAACCAGTAGTCTTTAAGAAATTGCAACAATTCCATCAGTCAATAGTGAGTCCTGATTGCGTGAGAAAGAGATTATTTTAAAAACAATCGGTTAAAGATCATACTTCAAGCACTGCTTTAGTACAAACTTCCGGATCGCCTCCGGCGTAGGCAACGGCCTGGCCAATTCTCCCTTTCTTATAAAGGGATTGAGAAGGCCTCGGTAGGGGCCTTGGCATTGAGGACAGCGGTCCTTATTTTCGCTTGCCGGGACGATGGCTCCGAAGCCGCAGGCCTCGCAGCGATAAACCTGCTTCGAGGCCGATTTCTTTCCGCGTTTGGCGAAGGGGCGGCCTTCGACTTCGACGATGTCCATCGAAAAGTCGATAACCGGGGCGTTGCTGATGGCGGTCCCGATGCCGTAGGCATCGACGACGGGGTTCAAGGTCGTCATGGCTTCTTCGTTCAATCCGCCGCTCACGAAGATTTTGATATGTTCAAGCCCCCGTAAGGCCAGTTCCCAGCGGAGCTCTTCGATCAATTTATATAGGTTGCCCCGGCGGCTGGCCGGGGTGTCGAGGCGGATCGCATAGAGTTTTTTCCCCATCGCCTCTGCCACGCGCAGGGCTTCGCATTTTTCGTCGTTAAGGGTGTCGATCAATGCAACCCGTTTAACCGATGGGTCGATGACCGCGTCGAAGGCTTCGACGGCCTCGAGCGTATCGCCCATCAAGAGAATCAAGGCATGCGGCATGGTGCCGACAGCTTGTTGACCGATGAGTTCCGCGCTTTTGATGACGGCAACCCCATCGCAGCCGCCGATAAAGGCGCTTCGTTCGATCATGGGAGCGAGTGCCGGATGCATGCGCCGTGCCCCGAAGCTGATGAGCGGCCGATCACCCGAAATTTTTTTGCAGCGCGCGGCTTGGGTGGCGATGCCGGAGGCTTGGCAAAGGAGTCCGATTAAGGCCGTTTCGAAGTGGCCGAATTCGGAATACTGGCCCCCGATTTCCATCACCGGTTCCTCGGTGCGAAAGAGAGTGCCTTCCGGCATGGCGCGGACGGTGACGGAGAGTTGTTTGAAGATCTCGGCCGTCTCTTCGATGCCCGCCAGAACCGCCCACGGGATTTCTCGAGGAAAAGACTTTGCAATAAACTCGGCCTTTACCCATTTGTCGATACGTTTTGCCTTCAGAATCTCCTGTGTCCGGGCGAAGTAAACATCCGTGATGTTTCCGTCTAAAATGTCTTTTTCCTTAGCGGTATGAAACAAGATGTCTCCTTTGAGATGTGCATTTAATAGGGCTCAAAGATTAAAACCGCCCACTTCGTTGAATCGTACAAGCGTGGCCCCGGCGGCCTTCATCCCTCCAATTGCCTTCTCGGAATCCTTGGGATCGATATTCACCCCGCGGATGGCGTCTTCGAGTAGCGCAACCACGAAGCCCTCTTTCACCGCATCCAACACCGTGGCCTTCACGCAGTAGTCGGTCGCCAGCCCGCAGACAAAAACCCGACGAATACCGCGTTTTCGCAAACGGTCCGCCAAATCCGTTCCTTGAAAACCGGAGTAGGCGTCCTGATCGGGGTCTTGTCCCTTGGAGACGACTTGGGCCGATTTGGGCAATTGAAGACCGGGATGAAAGGCGGCGCCTTTTGTCTCTTGGACGCAGTGAGGCGGCCAGGGCCCACCTTGGGTATTGAAGGAGATGTGCTTGGGCGGATGCCAATCGCGCGTGGCGAAAATGGGTGCGCTAGCCCATTGAAAACGCGCGATATAGTCGTTGATGACCGGAACGATGCAATCTCCCTCCGAAACGGCCAATGCCCCCCCAGGACAAAAATCGTTTTGAAGATCGACGATAATCAATCCGGTGTCTTTTTGACTCATTTCGGTCATGGCACGTTCCTGAATCGAAAGGCCAAGGATCTACTGCATTATAGAACCTTTTTGATGGAAGGGGCAATTTTTCATCGGCCGACTTTCTCCATGAATTTGTTAAGTGGTTTAATGATATGACGATTGCTTGATATTCTTTTTGAAGAAAACATCGTTGTTTTTTTTTAAAAGAAGAATTTCCCTGCCTCGAAGACATGACCAAGGATCTCGAAGCCTGCATCTGCTTCGCCAATCCTGATGCCTCCTGGGAACGGAGATTAAACGGGAACACCAATTTGAATCTGTCCGAAAGTTAACAGCAGACTCGTTTATCTTACTCCTTTTATTTCGGCTTGCCATATTCGTTTGAACCTCCCGTGCAAAAAGATGATATAATTATACAAATTATGTCAAATGACATGATGTGAGAATGTTCAAGCTGGCGGACAATATCTAAAAAATTTTTAAATTAATCAATACGATCGATGATCTTAATGGCATCGGAAATGAGGCGAAGCCGTTTAAATGTAATGTATGTATCTTTTTATAACACACGAGCTATAACACACGGACATGAATAATAAAAAGATCAAACAAAAGGATACGATACGGGCCAATGAGGAAGGGAACCGTATCTCAATTTTTTCTCAGCCGAGTTTGGTGATCGAAATCAATAGGGAGATTAGAAAACCCGAGCGGGATTTTAGTAAAATCAACAGGCTCGTTTCCAAGGATGTTGCATTGTCCGCCAAGGTAATGAAGTTGGTGAATGCATCATTCTTCGATCTTGAAGGTCCGGTCGATTCGATCTATCATGCGATTGATTTAGCGACCAAGAGCAATTACTTCAAAAGTATGGTCACAGCCTCACTGCGTGAAGCCTTAGGAGGAGAGGAGCTAGGGATGCATCGGGCCATATATGAGGAATTTTGGTCCCATTCTGAGCTTGTGGCAGCCATGTCTGAACTGATTGCAAAACAGGTGGGAGTCGTCGGGTTGACCTCCTTGGACCAACCTTATATGGTGGGATTATTTCATGATTGCGGTGTTCCCATTATGCTTAACCGCTCTCCTGACTACATGGATATGGTCAATACGGCCTTAAATGGAGAGGCCTCATCCATTTCTATAGAAAACGACCGTTACAATACCGACCATTGTGTCGTCGGTTACCAGTCGGCCAAATCGTGGAATCTGCCTGATCCGGTTTGTCAGGCCGTCCGAGCGCATCATGATCCGGATATTCAAAATATTAAGGACGCATCTGTTAGGACACTGGCAGCCATTGTGATGATGGCTGAACACGTTACCTTAGCCTATGGGTCTGTCGAGTATGACACCACGGAGACTGAAGAGCACTGGGTGAACTCCCACAAGGAAGTCATGGATGAATTGGACCTAAACCTCTCTGATTTACAAGATCTCAAAGAAGATGCATTTGAGTTGCTGGCTTAAGTCATGCCCCTTTGATCCTTGTTTTGGATATCGCAAAGAACGCCTTGCCAGAGAAAATCTGCGCAATTTATTAAGGCAAGCGGTCCTGGCAGAACAGAGCCATTGAAATCATCGAATCGAAGAAAAAGCCATGGTTAAAAACATGTTTGGACAATTCCTCATCGAGCTTGGAATTGTTGATGAAGCAGCAGTCTATGAAGCATTGAATATCCAAATGAATCAAAAAATTCCTTTAGGAAAAATCGCACTTCAAGAAAATATACTGACCATGAAACAAGTATTCGAAGCCTTGAACGTTCAGGCAGATAAGTATAAACTGTTTGGCCAAATCGCCATTGACCTGGGCTACATGAATGAGCTGCATCTAAAGAAGCTCTTGGATATTCAGAAAAAAACGGTTCAACCGATCGGTGAGATATTATTGAATATGAAGAAAATCGATCGCGATATCCTAGAGAGCGCGTTGGAAGAATTCGACGAGATAATGGAGGAATAGCATTGCGGATCCTGAAGGAAGCGGGGCGGTCTGAATCTGCAATGTACAAAGTTTGTACATTGTTTTTTTTATCCAACGCTCCTTTTTTAAACACATTATTGATGTGCTTGGCGATGACGCTCCGCTCCTTCTCGAAAAGCCGGGTGATCTGTTTTTGCGTGAGCCAAACCGTCTCGCCGTCGAGCGACACCTCCAAGCGCGGGCTGCCGTCGGGGGGGTTATAAAAGACGGTTTCATCTTTATTTGTGTTTTTCAAATGACCCGCCTATATTCGCAAGTGTGTTTTGGATGGCCTTGAGGGTTCGTCCGGATGTGTCTTTCCATTCGATACGTCCGTTGGCGCTTCGACCCAAAATAACAGGGGCCGCTGTAGAAGGGGAACCGAAGCTATAGTCCTGTGTCACGCGATAGTAACCGTTATTTATTTCCAACAC
Source organism: Nitrospiria bacterium (assembly GCA_046756925.1). Taxonomy (GTDB): domain Bacteria; phylum Nitrospirota; class Nitrospiria; order SBBL01; family JAADHI01; genus JAJDBU01. The sequence continues at coordinate 10,713 of JBHHXH010000036.1, read as the reverse complement.
GCCGGATGCGCTGAGTTTACCGCGTAAGGCCTCGATACTTTTGGGAATCGAAGGGACGAGGTCCATTGCCGCTTGCGATCCCGCGCACACCACGAAACCTTCTGTCGATTCGTAGCCCTCCGCTTTTAAACCCTTCGCTTCGATAAACAGCCGGTTATTGCGCAAGACTTTTTTAGCCGAAGGTGTTTCGAAGGCGGTGATGCCGAGAAGTGAAAGAATTTGTAGGACGTGTTCGAGAAAAACCTCCATCTCGGCCTGATCTGCGGGGTTTAGTGTGGGCAGTGTTTTGGCGTTTTTATTTTCGAGTGAAACCCGTTTTGCAGCTTGCGCCAGCCCAATGAGGCGGGCTTCCAAATATTGTACGTGTGCCTTATTTAAAGCGCCCGATTGAGTGGTGACGAAAAAGACGCCACGATTCCAAAAATCTTTTTTCAAAAAATGGCTTTCAAGCCTGGGGCGCACCGGATCGCCTTCTCCGATATAAAGCGTTTCCCCTTCGCCGTCGTCTTGCGGGCTGAGTAAAAGATAAATGCCCGTGCGGTCAAAGGCGTCTTGGTTTTTAATTTCCGGTAAAAGGGAGCGCGGAAAGACAAGGGCTTGCCCGTTCCAGTTCGAGCGTTCGATGATACGCAGGCCGTCTGGGTCGCCGTCGGGGACGAAGATTCGAATGGCTTAGGGGTGGGGTTTGCTCATCTTTAATTTTCTTCGGCGAGCAGATCATCAAGTCCTTGTTTGCCGGGTCGCTTCCGGCTACGAGCAGGGCCAATGCCACCAGGGTGTTGTCGTTAATTGATGTGCTGACAGATCTCTTCAGATGGTCTTGGTTGCGCTGTCAGTACAAAAGAAATAAAAAAGATGCAATGCGTTTATTTCCGTCGGTAAAGGGGTGGTTTTTTATTACAAAATAGAGCAGGTGCGCCGCACGACTCGGAATATTGGGGTAGAGCGCTCGCCCGCTGAAAGTCTGTTCTGTACTGCCGAGGGCGGATGCCAGGCCATCGCCGCGCAATTGACCGAATAAATCGGTCGCCTCGCCTTTCTTGAGCAAGTCGGCTTTCAGTTTTGTGATGGCCGTCATGGCTTCATCAATCGTCAGTTCGGCCATTTTTGAATTGGATCGTGTAAGTTTTTTTAATGATTGTTCGTCATAGGCCTGCAACAAATGCCAAGATCGGGCATAGTTGCGTATAAGGGCCAACACGGCGACCCCTTCGTCATTGACGAGACGATTGTCGGATAAGGTACTAGAAAGAAGCGCGACCGCCTGGACCATTTCGATGCCTCGTTGCGCCAAACGCTTTTCATTCAAGCTGTAGCCCTCGACTAAGTGTTGGCGAAGGACGCGTGTCGCCCACTGGCGGAATTGCACGCCTCGTTGCGATTTCACCCGGTAGCCGACTGAAATGATGACGTCGAGGTTATAAAAGGTGACTGGACGGTCTGAATTTGCAATGTGCATTTTTTGCACATTGCTTTTTTCGTTCAACTCACCTTCTTTAAACACATTATTGATGTGTTTAGTGATAACGCTCCGCTCCTTATCGAAGAGCTCGGCGATCTGTTTTTGCGTGAGCCAGACCGTAGCTCCGTCGAGCGACACTTCCAAACGCACGCTGCCGTCGGAGGATTGATAGATGGAGATCTGCGATTTAGCCTTCACGCTACTGTACTGAATCTTTTTGAGGGTTCGAGCCGATTTATTTTTCCGTTAGATGCGACCGTTGGACCTTCGGTCCTCTGTGAATAATTTCTGCCCCTGATCTTATTCCTTAACAGATAAAGGTCAACCGTAGACTCGGTCACTTTTCTCTTCTCTAAATACTAGTGTAGTGTCCTAAACTGAGAATGCTAATACCTTCCTAGCTCTATCTACCCTAGCTCTATCTACTTTTTCTAAAATCTTGTTGGCTGATCTTGTCCACACAAACGGTTTCGATTCATTATTATGATGATCAATAAAGTCCTGGATTTTTGTTTCCAGTTCTTTTGCCGAAGTGAACACTCCGCGTCGTAAGGCCTTCTCGGTCAACAAACCAAAAAACCGCTCCACCAGATTGAGCCAGGAGGAACTGGTCGGAATAAAATGCAACTGTACGCGCTGATTCCGCTTGAGCCATTTTCTTACATTTCCATGTTTGTGTGTCGCGTAATTGTCAACAATGATGTGGAGATCTAGCTCTGATGAAGTCTGTTTCTTGACCGTTTTCAGGAAGGATAAAAATTCCTCATGACGATGCCGCTTTTTGCATGCGCCAATCACTTTACCCGTCGCGGTATTCAGGGCCGCAAACAGTGTACTGGTCCCATGTCGCTTATAATCATGTGTCATCGTGCCGCAACGTCCCTTTTTCATGGGAAGGCCCGGCTGCGTTCTATCCAAGGCCTGAATCGAACTTTTCTCATCTACACAAAAGACCACGGCCTTTTCCGGAGGATTCATATACAGGCCAATCACGTCCTTGAGCTTTTCTTCAAACTGGGGATCCTTACTCACCTTGAAGTGCTTGTGCAGATGCGGCTTGAGCCCCGCTTCCTGCCAGACCCGATTCACGAAGGAGTGGGTCGTTCCCATTGCTTTCGCCATGATTCTTGTTGACCAGTGTGTTGCTCCCTCAGGTTTTTCCTGTGTTGTTTTCTCGATTATTCTTTGCCGCAACTTTGCTTGTTCGACCGTCTTCTTCCCGCCATGATTCGCTCCCCGAGGTTGATCTTTAACGATTCCGCTCATTCGATGCTTTGCATAACGCCTGCGCCAACGTCCAACCGTGCTCTCGGTTACTCCAAGCTCTTCGGCTATTTTGTAGCTTGGTGTTTTGTCAGCCGCCTTCCGTATGGCCTTCGCCCTTATTAACAGACGAACCGGCGTCATTCGACTCGAAACGGCTTTCTCTAATTCTATTCTCTCTTGTTCACTCAGGGTTATGATGATTTGGGCTGGCATCGATACTATCTCCCAATAATATTTTATCAATACCATAATAACATACTCTATTGCAGATCAGGACACTACACTCGAAACTGTCCCTCGGTGTACACCAACTATCTCTGCTATTTCTTTGAATTTTTTCCCCTGTTTCTTAAATCTGATCGCTTGTTTTCTGAGTTGTTCTTGAGCTTCCGGTGATAATGTCCGTGCATCGTCTTTTTCCATGGATGCATTCTACTACCTTTTTAATAGAAAAGACGACTATTTTATTGCCAAGTTAATATCTGAGGCCTTCTGAACATTTTCACGGAGCAAGATGTATGCTCGAGCAAGAAGACGATTGCTCAACACTGTGTCTTTGCTGCGCTGTATCTTATTTAGCTCGTCAAGAAGGATAGACTTCTCGATCACCTGCATAAAGAGGCCGTTAGCGAGAGCCGTGGTGAAGCTTCCATAGTCTTGAAATCCCTTGTACACAGGTATTGCATGTCAATATGGTCGGCGCGCTGTTGGTCATCGATACCTTGAAAACCATCACGTATGGCCGCAAGGAGGATCGATACCGTTGCAAGTCTCTGCTGACCGTCTACTACCTCAAGGGAACCGTCGGACTTTGAGATGAAAACCATTGAACCGAGGAAGTAGTTATCTTGATCTCCGTAGAGGATCCCCTGAAGATCATCCCAAAGATCAGAAACTTCACTTTTTGTCCAAGAGAAGCTACGCTGGTATGCAGGAACTCTTAAGTGTCGCCTGTCTCCGAGCAGATTCCCGATTGTTCTCTGTTCAGAGTTGATCGTAGATGCTTGTTCTTGACCTGGCATAATTCCTCCGTATTATTGATCTATGTCTATGTTTTCCTATGTACGGAAAAGACTTCTAATGAAGTGGTCCCATATTAAATAACTTAGCGCTTGCTGAAGTTGTGACATAAAAAATGAGAAAGGAGTCGAGTCTACGTTTTACCTTTATTGTTTATAATTAGACGCTCAATTTTTCCAAAAATAGTTTTACTGAATCCGATTCGTTCATATCTCCGCATTTATTTCTTTCTCACTCCCGACTCTTCTTCCGCCCTTTCCACCCGACCCACAACAACAAGCCCCCCATCACCATATACAACGAAGCCAAATGCAAATGCGCCCGAGGGTTCGGATCGTTCTCCGGGTGGAGGGTCACCCGAATCCAACGGTTGGCCCACCAGAGGATGTTGAAGATCGAGGCGGCGATCAAAATCGTGTAATCGCGCAAGGTGCACTTGGGGCCTTGCTTGGCCATCCAAAGTAGGAAGACGCCGATGCTGAAGGAAAGGAGGACGATGATGAGATCGAAAAAGGAAAAACGGTCCGTGCCCCATCGGTTGTAAAGCACATAGAGCCGGAATCCCCAAGAGAAGAAAATAATGAGGCCGGATAATACCAGCAGGGTGCGGACTTTTTTAGACATTAGAGATGTTCCCAATTTTTTAAACGGCCTTCGTAGGGGCAAACCTATGTGTTAGCACTGGATTTCAGTGTATTCGTTATGATTGTCATGGGGTTTGATGTTGTCGTCCGGGATTGGGCGGACACGCAGGTCCGCCCCTACGAACCCCCAAACCCCTTAATGGGCTTCGCTCCAATTAAGACCGACGCCGACATCGACTGTGATCGGGACCTTCAGGGAGATTACGTTTTCCATGCGTTCGGCGACTTCCTTTTTCATGAGGTCCACCTCTTTTTCCGGCACGTCGAATAGCAATTCGTCGTGAATCTGCAAGGTCATTCTGCTTTCGAGATTTTGGTCCTGCATCCATTGCCAGATAGAGATCATGGCCAATTTGATAATGTCGGCGGCGCTGCCCTGTACGGGTGTGTTGATGGCGAGACGTTCGCCGACGCCGCGCGTAAAGCTATTGCCGCTGGCCAGTTCGGGAATGTGTCGACGACGATTGAAGAGGGTGGTGACGTAGCCCTTTTCGGTGGCGTCCTTCAAGCTGCGATCAATATAAGCCTTGACGCCCCGATAATTTTCGAAATACAGATCGATATAGCGCTTCGATTCCTGGAGCGAGACGCCGATATTGTTCGACAGTCCAAAGGCGCTCATACCGTAGAGGATGCCGAAGTTGACGGCCTTGGCCGCACGCCGCATCTCTGCCGTGATGTCATCTTTGTCGAGGCCGAAGATCTCGATGGCGGTGCGGGTGTGGATGTCCTCGCCGATGCGGAAGCTTTCGATGAGTTTCGGGTCGTCCGACAGATGCGCCAGAATCCGCAGCTCCACCTGGTTGTAATCGGCCGAAAGCAGGACGTTGCCGGGCGCGGCGATAAAGGTCTCACGGATACGCCGGCCCAGGTCGCCGCGAATGGGGATGTTTTGGAGGTTGGGATTTTTGGAAGACAGCCGGCCTGTGGCCGCGACCGTTTGATTCAGTTGGGTGTGCACGCGGCCGGTTTTTGGATTTACCAGTTTCGGGAGGGCGTCGATGTAGGTAGACTTTAACTTCGTCAACTGGCGGCTGTTTAAAATTTCGGCGGGCAGGGGATGCTCCACCGCCAGCTGCTTCAAGACTTCTTCGTTGGTCGAATAGCCGGTCTTCGTTTTCTTGATGGGCGTTAACTCCAGACGCTCGAACAAGATCTCGGCCAGCTGCTTGGGCGAGTTGATGTTGAATTCGCCCTTGGCCAAGGTGTAAATGGTTTTTTCCAGTGCGGCCAGTTTTTTCTCCAGCTCTTGTGACATGGCCGCCAGCTGTTTCAAATCAATCCGGACGCCCGTTTCTTCGATGTCGGACAGGACCGCCACCAGGGGCATTTCTACCTTTTCGAAAAGGGTGGTTAGCGACTGGGCCGCCAGGGCGTCCCCCAGCGCCTTCCCAAGGCGGCAAAGCGCCTCCGCATGGCGGCAAAGCGTCCCGGCGGGCGTATCGCCCCCAAGTCGGATTGCCTTTTCAGCCACGGGCGCATCGTCTTTTCGGTTCAGGGGAGGCAAATGGGCCTGGAGGGTTTCGAGGGCGACGGATTCGAGGCTTTGATCCCGCCGTCCCGGATTGAGCAGGTAGGCGGCCAGATGGGCGTCGAAGTTTTTCCCTTCCAGGGCGATGTCTATACGATGGAGGAGCATGCGCGCGTCCTTCAGGTCATAGCCGATTTTGACAATGGATTTCGAGGCGAAAAGCGCGCCAAAGGCCTTGGGGATTTTTCCAGAAACGGGCAGGGGGAGATAATGGCCGGTGCCGGGCGTGGTGCTGATGGCGAGGCCAAGGGCCTTCTCCGACATCGCTCCGGCCTGATCGGTCAAAAAGGCAAAGGCGAAGGCCCCTTCGGCCTGAATGGTCTGACCCAGATCCGCGAGGCCCGCTTCGTCGAGGACGCGATAATCGTCCTCGGACTCCAGCGCTTCGAGCGGTACGAATGCGTTGAGCAGGGACGAAAATTCCAGTTCCTTGCACAAGGGAATGATTTGCGCTAGATCGGGGCTCTGAGTCTCTAATTTTTTAAGATCGAATTCCACCGGGCAGTCGACTTGGATGGTGGCGAGCTCCCGGCTGAGCCGCGCATTGTCCTGTTCTTTCTCGAGCGACTGGCGCAGCTTCGGCTTTTTGACTTCGTTGAGATGTTCCAGGAGATTGTCGATCGATCCGAAAGTCTTGATGAGTGAGACCGCCGTCTTTTCACCGATGCCGGGGACGCCGGGGATGTTGTCGACCTTGTCGCCCATCAGTCCCATCATCTCGACGATCTGATTCGGCGCGATACCGAAACGCTCCTTGATGGTGGCCTCGGTGTGCAGCTTGTCCTTCATCGAATCGTAGACCGTGACTTTGGGTGTAATGAGCTGGTACATGTCCTTGTCGCCCGTGACGATGACGACCTCGAGCCCCGCCGCTTCGCCTTTTTTGGCCAGCGCCCCGATCAGATCGTCGGCCTCCAGGCCGCTGTTTTTTAAGAGGGGAATTTGAAAGGCCGTAACCATTTTATGGATATAGGGAATTTGTTGCGAAAGGGGGTCGGGCATGGGCGCGCGATCGGCCTTGTAGTCTTTATAACTCTCGTGCCGGAAGGTCGGGCCGCTTTCGTCAAAGGCGATGGCCAAGTAATCGGGCTTCTTGTCCCGGATGATCTTCAACAGCATCTGCGTAAAACCGTAGACGGCGTTGGTCGGCAGGCCCGCGGAGTTGCTCAGCTCGCGGATGGCATAGTAAGCCCGAAAAATGTAGCCGCTACCGTCGATAACGTAAAATTGCTTTGCCATGGAATTCACCTTGATCGGAAAAATGGGATCATGATACCTTGGGTGCGGATGGCTGTCAATTTCGGATCCGTGATGCGGAAATCGTCATCGAAGGGCGACAATCCATTAGACAAGCCACCGATCGTATAATATAATGGTATATTATGAGTTGAAATGAGGTGGGCATGGCCGTACTTGAAGTCGCAAAACTGGGAAATCCGATTCTGAGACAGATCGCGGAGCCGGTCCGGCCGGAGGAATCAAACGATCCCGGTTTTCAACGGTGTATCGACGACATGGTCGAAACCATGCGGAAATTGGATGGTGTCGGCTTGGCCGCCCCCCAGGTTTCGTGGTCCAAACAGATCATTGTGTTGGCTTCGAATCACAATCCGCGTTATCCCGCTGCGCCGGAATTACCCCTGATGGTGCTCCTCAATCCCAAGTTGGTTTTTCAATCCGAGGAAACGATCGAAGGTTGGGAGGCTTGCCTGAGCGTCAAAGATCTCCGGGGGAAGGTCAGGCGGCACGCGGCGGTCCGTGTCGAAGCCTTTGACCGGGAGATGCGCCTTGTCGCATTCGAAGCGGAAGCATTTCTTGCCGTGGTCTTGCAACACGAGATCGACCACCTCAACGGCAAGGTCTTTCTTGACCGGATGACCGACTTTTCCACCTTGACCCACATGGACGAATTCGACCGCTTTTGGCTGTCGGACACCGCACGGGTGTGAGATGAAATTAGAAGACAAGCTCTTTCTCGATCAATATAAAGTCGATACGGAAGCCCATCTAAAGATTAAAGATCCCGCTGTTTGTCTTCAATGTACACATCGTCAATGCACCTGGGTTTGTCCCGCCGCCGTCTATAAATGGGACGGGGCGGCGAAAAAGATTGTCATCGGCTGGGAAAATTGCATGGAAATGGGGGCCTGCATCGTTGCCTGCAACGAGTTCCACAATATCGAAATGAACTACCCCAAAGGCGGTTACGGCATCAGCTATAAATTCGGATAGTGCGCTCATTCCTTTCTTAACCGATCTGTAGACACACCTAGACGGCATGCGTGTCAAAATAACCATCCAACGATTCAATCCGGAAAGCGACGTGAAACCCCATTTTCGAGACTATACGGTTGAAGCGGGGCGTGAAACAACCGTTCTGCTGGCGCTTCTAAAGATAAAATCCGATATCGACGGCAGCCTGACCTTCCGTGCTTCCTGCCGCGCCGCCATCTGCGGATCTTGCCAAATGCTGGTCAACGGGGTGCAAAAACTGGCCTGCAACACCTCCGTATTGGAAGAGCTGGATCGCCATGGAGCGCTTGTGATCAGCCCCATGACGAACATGCCCGTGATCAAGGACATGGTGGTCGATATGGCGCCGTTTTGGGAGAAAATTAAGCAAGTAAAGCCTTATGTTGTGACCCATAACCAAGATCAGCCGGTACCGACGGCGGGTTTAAAAACCATTCATGACGATCTTCATCATGCCGATGCCTGCATCATGTGTGGGGCCTGTCTCTCCGCCTGCAACAGCTTTGAGGTGTCGCCTCAATTTTTGGGGCCCGCCGCACTCGCCAAAGCCTATCGCATAATGGTCGATCCGAGGGACGAGATCGGTGCCAAACGGATGACCTCGTTTCAGGAGGAAAACGGTATTTGGGATTGTGTCCGTTGTGTGTATTGCGTGCAGGTTTGCCCAAAAGAGGTTGAGCCGATGGAACAGATTGTCCGACTGCGACGGATGTCGATCGAATCGGGCATGGACGCCTCTATTGGTGCAAGACATATTACGCAGTTCGTTAAAGTGGTTGGAGAGGAGGGACGTCTAAACGAATCGCGCCTGCCGCTGTATATTTTAAGAAATAAAATCCGAAAATTAATCGACATGCTTCCGATTGCCATCAAGATGTTTTTTCGAGGAAAGGCCCCCAAGCCCTTCGTAGAAACCCATCCCGGACATCAGGACGTCGTGGCGATTTACAAAACGAGGCAAAAATGAAATATGCTTACTATCCAGGATGTGCCGCCAAGGGCGCGACCCCTGAACTGCATACATCCACAATGAAGGTGGTGGAACGTTTGGGGATTGAGCTTGAAGAATTAACCGCGTTTAATTGCTGTGGCGCCGGCGTGATCAGTGAAGCCGACCCCGATCTGGCCTATTTGCTCAATGCCCGCACCCTTGCCACAGCCGAAGCGCTTCATCTGGATATCATGACCGTCTGTGGAACCTGTCAAGGCGTACTGGGAGGGGCGAATAAGAAACTGCAAAAAGATAAGCAACTGCGAGAACGGATTAATCAGGCCTTAGTGGAGACGACCGGGCTCAAATATGACGGCGGGGTCAAGGTCAAGCATCTCCAATGGATCTTAGTGAAGGATATCGGTGTAGAAGCCTTGGAGAAATTTATTTCCCATCCTTTAACCGATGTGTCGATTGCCCCTTTCTATGGCTGCTATATCCTGCGGCCCTCCGCTGCAACCGGGTTCGACGACTGGGAAAACCCCACCTCGCTGGAAAAATTGATCAAGGTCATGGGCGCCGTTCCGGTGGAATATGACGGCCGGAATAAATGCTGCGGATTTCCGGTCTTCTTGGAAAAAGAAAATATTGCGACCGGCATGGTCCAAAAACGGGTTGCGGATGCCAAACAGCAAGGAGGAGAGGCCATGGTGACCCCTTGTCCCCTTTGTCACATGGGATTGGATTTTTACCAGGAACGGGCCGAAAAAAAACACCAAGAAAAAGAAGGGGTCGGTCGAAAACTGGATATGCCGATCCTTCATTTGCCCCAACTACTCGGACTGGCCATGGGCATTTCTTCGGATGCGCTGGGCTTGAATCGGCACCTTGTGGGAACATCGTCGTTCATTCAAAAAATCGAATCATAAAGGAACCGTATTGTTTCGATAAACCCTATAAGGAGGAATGATGACAACCTTAGGACCGGGAGATATCGCCCCCCCATTTACCCTTTTTTCTGGAAATGGAAAGGTGATCAGCCTTCAATCCTACTTGGGGAAGAAAGATGTGATTCTGTATTTTTACCCCAAAGACAGTACGCCGGGCTGTACCAATGAAGCCTGCGATTTTCAAAAAAATTTATCCCGAATTAAAAAGGACACAGCGATTGTCTTGGGGGTGAGCCGCGACTCGCTTGCCTCCCACAAACGGTTTTCCGAAAAATACAAGCTGTCTTTCTCGCTTCTTAGCGATCCCGAAGCCGAGGTGTGCGAGGCCTACGGCGTATTTAAATTGAAGAAACTCTACGGGCGGGAATATTGGGGAATCGAACGTTCCACCTTTATTATCGGCCTGGACGGCCGGATTATCGAGGCGTTTCGAGGGGTCCGGGTCGCCGGACATGTCGACCAAGTGCGGTCGGTTTTAAAGACCGCTCAAGCCGCTCGAAAAATAGGAAAACCCCCGGTTTAAAAAAATTGACATGCCGGAAAACAGCGTGTTATATAGAAAAGTCCTTTTTGAAAACATTCTTTTGGAGGAAAAAGAGATATGGCGCTATTGATTACGGACGAATGCATTGCATGTGCCGCTTGCCTGCCGGAGT
>JBHHXH010000035.1:0-26709 GCA_046756925.1 Nitrospiria bacterium | reverse complement strand
AATTTTTCAAACGTCTGATTGAAGATGCCGACCGTAAGATATTCATCATCTTAGAAAGATCCAAAAACTGCCTGGAAGAGTTCAACGCTATTTTAAACATGCGAAGATCATTTATGCCGCTTAAGATGGATATTTATTTGCCGAGTTAATAAAAAACGGAACAGCCAAGTCATGCACCCAGGACGGTGGCCTATCCGGACGGTGATAAACCACGATGGTTCGGTTTTTTAAAACTTACCTCCTGGCGTGCATCGGAATCTACGTCGTCTTTTTTGTCTTTGCCTGGCAAAGACATGGAGATCGCTTGGACCGTTTCGGAAACAAGGTCAATCGCGTGTATTCGCAACTTGCCGGGCGCGACCCCGAGGGGGTGCGTCATGTGATGCCGAAAATGGAGTTCGTCCCGCCCCCGGAACCCCAACTATTGGATCCCATGTCCATTGTCTGTGTTTTCTTTTGCAACCGATCCTACGAATCGGAAACGATGAAACCCTTGAAGGAAACCATCGTTTTCTTAAAGCGGAATCTCTCCGGTTTGAATCTTTCTAAAATAAATCTCAGTGGAAGTGGAACCGACCTGGTCGAAGCGAACCTTGAACATGCCGATCTGACTGAAACGGATTTAAGTCATGCCGACTTAAGCGGAGCAAAACTCGTCGGTGCCAAATTGGTCAGATCCAAGTTGGTCCGTGCGGCGCTCGTAGGAGCGGACCTTTCCGCCGCCAATCTTCGGGAGGCGAGATTTAGCGGCGCGAATCTCAGAGGCGCCGATTTTTTTAATGCAGATCTGACGGGAGTGGACCTTCGAGAAGCCGATCTCAGCGGTGCGGACTTCAGAGGGGTCAATTTTTTCTACGCGGATCTGACGGAAGCGGATTTCAGTCAAGCGAACCTCAGCGGGGTAAAGCTGAGCGGAGCCGATTTTAGGAAGACAAACTTTTCCAAAGCGAATTTGGGCAAGGCCATCCTGGGGGGCGCAAGGCTAGATCAAGCCAATCTTGCCGGGTCTAATTTAAAGGGAGCGGATTTAAGATATGCGGATCTTAGCGAGACGCGTGGACTTGAGAAAAATCAACTCATTAACGTTGTTGTGGATAAAAACACGCGTCTCCCCAAGGGCATGGAATGAGTGGGGGCTTCGGATTTCTTGGAAAGGGTGGGCTTGAAAGAAAAAAAAAGATCCTCAGGCCGTTTCGGAATCTTCTTCCGTTGAATAGGCCCCAATATCCCGGAGTTTTTGATAGCGCATCCGTAGGCGTTCTTCAGACGGGATGGATTGAAGATCGCTGAGTTGCTTGCAAATGGTTTTAGAAACGATTTCCGCCGCCTTTGACGGGTCTCGGTGAGCTCCTCCTGCCGGTTCGGGAATAATCTGTTCGACAATCTTCAATTGCAGGAGGTCTTTCGCGGTGAGTTTCATCATTTCCGCCGCTTCGCTGGTCTTGGCGGTATCGTTCCATAGAATGGCGGCGCATCCTTCCGGTGATATCACGGAATAAATTGCATATTCCAGCATCAAAACGCGATCGGCGACGGAGATGGCAAGCGCGCCGCCGCTGCCGCCTTCTCCGATGACCACGGCGATAATCGGCACCGTGAGTCGAGACATGAGCATTAAATTTTTCGCGATTGCTTCCGACTGTCCCCGTTCTTCTGCTTGTACTCCGGGATAAGCGCCCGGCGTATCGACAAAGGTGATAATCGGCTTATTGAATTTTTCGGCCAATTGCATCACCCTTAATGCTTTTCGGTATCCCTCCGGATGGGGCATGCCGAAATTTGTGGCGATTCGCTCTTTCACGCCTTTGCCTTTTTGATGTCCGATGACGAAGGCGGATCGTCCCTCCAGACGACCCAAACCGCAAAGAATCGAACGATCGTCACCGTAGAGGCGATCTCCATGCAGTTCCGTAAAATCTTCAAACATGTGTTGGATGTAATCGGAAGTGTTTGGACGTTCGTGGTGACGCGCGAGCTGAGTGATTTGCCACGGCGTCAACTTCGAAAAAATGTCCTTCTGCAGTTCCGTCATCTTTTTCTGCAGTTTGTCTATTTCGTTCTCGCGCCGCGGATCGGTTTTACTGAGCACGGTGAGTTGATTAATCTTTTCCTGAATTTCAAGGACCGGTTTTTCGAAGTCGAGAAAATCCATCAAAGTGACCTCAATTCAGAGTGGTGGCGAGCACCTCCCGATAGCACTGTTCCGGCTCCGAAAGCGTTTTCCAGCGAATCGATCAATTCCTGGGACCCATCCACCTGTAACCGTTCGTCGATGGCGATCGTCGATTCGGCATCCATGCCTTGTCCATCCGGGATCCGTATTTTAAGATAAACCGGAATGGCGCCCGGGGATTGTTCCAATATGTCCTGCAGACGCGCAATATCGGATGGCGACACGGTCCTTGCGGATAAGGTAATGGTCATCCGCTTCTTAACCCGTAAAGGGGTGATCTGAACCGCTTTTAACTTGGTTCCTTTATCGCCGCGATCAAGGGTCCCCGCAATCAGAAGGGGAATGTCCTGCTCAAGCAAAGCGGTGGACGTTTCGTATTGATCAGGAAAGACGATGACCTCAACGCTTCCACTTAAATCTTCCACGCGAAGATAGGCCATGCGTTTTCCTCGTTTTGTCAGGTTGACTTTTTTTTGAATGATCACGCCGCATATTCTGATCTCACGGTTTTCATCGATAGAGGCCAAGGCATCGGTCTGTGTGATCGACCCATTCTTTATAATATCATTAAAACCGGCCAAAGGATGATGGCTGATGTAAAAACCAAGCGCTTCCTTTTCATAACGAGCGATGCGGGTTGAATCCCACTCTGGAATGTTCGGAATGGAAGGATCGTCCGACAATGTCGACTCCTGAGATGCGAGATCCCCAAAGATCGACATCTGACCCGTTTCCCTTTCTTTTTGACGGATTCCGCCATGCTGGATTGCAGGTTCTAAAACATCGATGAGCGCGGCCCGTTTCGCCTGGGTCGAGTCGAAGGCGCCGCTTTTGATTAACCCTTCGATCACCCTTTTATTCGTTTTACGTAGGTCGATTTTTTTACAAAAATCGAACAAGGATTGAAATCGCCCGTGTGTCTCTCTCGCCGCAAGGATGGAATCGACTGCGTTGCCACCGACATTTTTAATGGCCGCCAAGCCAAAACGGATGCCGGCGTCTACGACGGTAAAATCTTTGTTGCTTTCGTTGACGTCGGGCGGCAGGATCTTGATGCCCATCCGACGGCATTCGGCGATATATTTTACGACCTTATCCGAACTGTCCATTTCGCAGGATAACAAGGCCGCCATAAACTCGGAAGGAAAATGACACTTTAAATAAGCGGTTTGAAAAGTGACCAGGGCGTATGCGGCTGAGTGAGATTTATTAAAACCGTATCCGGCGAAATATTCCATGAGGTCGAATATTTTTTCCGCCTTCGCGGAAGAGACTTTGTGTTGGACCGCCCGTTCGATAAAGAGCGCTTTTTGGGCAGCCATTTCCTCGGCCTTTTTCTTTCCCATGGCCCGGCGCAGGAGATCCGCTTCTCCGAGGGAAAATCCGGCCAGGGCATTGGCGATTTTCATGACCTGTTCTTGATAAACGATTACTCCGTAGGTTTCTTTTAAAATCTCCTCGAGCTTAGGATGGTCGTACTTGATTTTTTTCTTGCCTTGTTTCCGTTTAATGAAATCGTCGACCATGCCGCTGCCGATGGGGCCGGGGCGGTAGAGTGCCAAGATCGCCGTAATGTCTTCGAAGGTGCCCGGCTGCATCTTGATAAGCAGATCCCTCATGCCGGTACTTTCCAATTGGAAAATCCCCGTTGTTTCCCCAGAACCCAGGAGTCTAAATGTGTCTGGGTCTTCGAGGGGAATGTCCGAGGACTTGAGAGGATCGGCTGGGTTTTGAGAGCGCTTTTTATTCACCAATTGAAGCGCGCGATCAATCACCGTGAGGGTTCGAAGCCCGAGAAAATCGAATTTAATGAGACCGATCTTTTCGATGTCGCCCATCGGGTATTGGGTGACCGTTTCACCTTTGCTCCCGCGATAGAGGGGAACATGTTGCGTTAAAGGCGCATCGGAAATCACCACTCCCGCTGCGTGGGTCGATGCGTGCCGAGACAATCCCTCCAGCTGTTTGGCCAGGTCGATGATTTCTCCGATTTTAGGGTCTTTCTTCGCCTCTTCCGAGAGTTTCGGTTCTTGGACCAGCGCCTCGTCGAGGGTGATGTTCAAAGTGTTCGGCACCAGTTTCGCCAAACGGTCAACCTCTGCATAAGGCGTCTCGAGTACCCGTCCCACATCCCGAATGGCGCCTCTCGCCGCCATTGTTCCGAACGTAATGATTTGGCAAACATGATCGGAGCCGTACTTTTCCGTGACATAACGAATCACTTCTTCCCGGCGATCCATGCAAAAATCCATATCGATGTCCGGCAAGGTCACACGTTCCGGGTTCAAGAAGCGTTCGAAGATCAACCCGTTTTTGATGGGATCGATATCGGTAATCCCCAAGGTGTAGGCCACGAGACTGCCCGCCGCGGATCCGCGGCCCGGTCCGACGGGAATATGCGATTGCCGGGCATAGTTGATGATATCCCAAACGATGAGAAAATAGCCCGGATAACCCATATCATTGATGATTTTCAATTCTTGCGCGAGTCTTCCCTCGTACAAGCGTCGCCGGTCCTTGGCATTGCCATTCATGCGGTCTAAGCGTTGAGCGAGTCCCGTCTCGGCGAGCGAGGCAAGGTAGGATTCGAGGGTCATTCCCCCCGGGGGCTGGTAATGCGGTAGATGCGCCTTTCCAAAAAGGAGTTCGAGATCGACCATTTCGGATATGCCAACGGTGTTGCGCACGGCTTCGGGTATTTCGGAAAAGGCCGACGCCATTTCCTGGGGTGATTTTAAATATAGTTCTTGGGTTTCGAAACGCATCCGGTTTGGCATATTGACCGTTTTTCCGGTCTGAAGACAAAGCATGATGTCGTGTGAATGGGCATCCTCCTTGTGGAGGTAATGGCAATCGTTGGTGGCGACGATCGGAATCCCTTTTTTCTTTGCAAGCGCGATGAGCTGCCGGTTGACCTTGACCTGAAGATCCAGGCCGTTGTCCTGTATCTCAATAAAAAAATGTTCTTTTCCAAAAATCCTCTGGTAGTCGTCGGCTGCGGCCGTGGCGGCTTCGACCAGGCCGCGCGCCAATAAATAAGGGATTTCCCCGCGAAGACAGCCGGAGAGTCCGATGAGTCCCTCCGCGTGTTTTTCCAGTACGTCTTTATCGATCCTGGGTTTATAATAAAAGCCCTCAAGGTTTGCGATTGAGATCAGTTTCATTAAATTTTTGTAACCGCATTCGTTCGATGCCAAAAGGATGAGATGATAATAGGGGTTCGATGCGACGGCGGTATCGTAATCGTCGGACTGCACGCCGTGTCCATCTTTATCGAACCGGCTTTTGGGCGCCAAATAGGCCTCGCATCCGATGATCGGTTTGACGCCCCCTTTTTTGGCCTTTCGGTAGAACTCGATGGCGCCGAAGAGGTTGCCGTGATCGGTAATGGCCATGGCGGACATGCCGTGTTCTTTTGCGGATGCAATCAGGGGTGAAACCCGATTGGCGCCGTCTAGGAGGCTGTATTCGGTGTGGAGATGAAGATGGACGAATTCTTGTTGCAGCATGCCGTCATTTTAGATCGCTCTCTTAGAATCGTCAAGGTAAAAGAAAGGGGCTGTCGCCGTACAAGATCCACGGCTTGTGCGTGCGAGTTGCGATAAAATGAATAAGTCGGTATAAAGGTGAAAAAGAAACCACTATTTCGGTATGATAGTCATATAAAAGACACGCTGATCCGTTATCAGTCAGGATCAACAGGACCTTAAAGGCGATAAAATGAACGATCGATCGGAAAAGTTGGCGGTGCTCATCGATGCGGAAAACGCCCAACCGGCGATCATCGATGGTCTGTTGGCGGAAGTCGCGAAATACGGAACGGCCAATGTCAAAAGAATCTATGGAGACTGGACCCTGCCGGGATTAAAAGGCTGGAAGGATGTGTTACTCCAGCACTCGATTCAGCCCATGCAGCAATTCGGTTATACCAAAGGCAAGAATGCGACCGATAGCGCCATGATTATCGACGGCATGGATTTGCTCTATACGAATCAGTTCGACGGATTTTGTATCGTCTCGAGCGACAGCGATTTTACAAAGCTGGCATCTCGAATCCGGGAATCGGGGCTGCTCGTGTATGGCTTTGGGGAACGGAAAACGCCGGATGCATTTGTGTCGGCCTGCGATAAATTCATCTATACCGAACTACTGCGGCCGAAGGACGATGCCGAAACCATCAAACGGCGTTCGTCCAACGAACTCAAACAAGATACCAAACTGGTCAATCTGTTGAGGAACGCCGTCGAAGCGTCTTCCGATGACAGTGGGTGGGCGCACCTGGCGCCCGTGGGTGGAAATATCGCAAAACAGTCTCCGGAGTTCGATCCTCGAAACTATGGTTACAAAAAGTTGGGCGAACTCGTTGCATCGACCAAACTATTCGAAATAGAGGAAAGACCCGTGGGCGACGGGCAATCGAAGGCGGTCTACCTAAAAGATAGGCGGAAGAAATAAAAGTAGAAAGAAAGCAGCGAGGTCGAAACGTGCATCTCTATGGAACCCCGTCCATAGAGAGAAGGTCAGAGGGAAGAACGGTTGGGACGTTTGAGAGAAGAAAAGTGTGTTTAAAATGAACATTTTGGCGGCGGTCGATTTTTCGGAAAACACGGGAAAAATACTGGATGAAGTCAAATCCATTGCCTCTGTCTTGTCGGCGAAGGTCTGGTTGCTTCACGTTGCGGAGCCGAAACCCGGCTTTATGGGTTATGTGGGAAACTATGTCGATTATGGCTCGGGTTATGTCGACTATGGACCCGATCCAAAAACGCTCCGTAGCCAAATCGCGAAAAAATTTCACAGCGAGCATCGCGAACTGCAAAAAGAGGCGGAAACGATTCGAAAAATGGGTATGGAGACGACTGCTTTGCTGATACAAGGAACGATCGTCAAAGCAATCCTTCAAGAAGCCGAAAAATTACATGCCGATATGATTGTCATCGGCTCCCATGGGCATGGAGCGGTATATAAGATGCTTATGGGCAGTGTCAGCGAGGGGGTTTTGAGGCAAGCCGCGTGTCCGGTCCTCGTCGTGCCGACGCATGATCGGCAAGGTTAAAAAATGTATCCCTGGGAGACATGGGCTGAGGGAGAATGAGACCGCTCGCACAAGCAAAGCACCCCTGAAACAGGATTTTTGATCCGTGTCTTCATGACCATTCCAATCGGGTGCGGGAGACGAGTGGCTCGCAAACGCCGGCTTGGTTTTGCCTGAGGCCAAGCATTCACATATTCTATAAAAAGTAGAAAGCAAGGAAATTCACCTTTCCTAATTTTAATAATCGTTTCTTTTTTTCTGATTACTTTCTCATCTTTTTTAATCTCAGTGGTATAATTTACGCAAGAAATCCATTTAGGGGTGGTCATGGATTTAACCCGCCGAGAAGCCTTAAAACTGCTGGGTCTGGGGACCTTGAGTCTGAGTGGGATGAGTGCCCTGTCCGCCTGTGTTCCCGCGGCCTCACCAGTCCTGGCGCAAAGCTGGCGGAAAAATGTTTGCCGTTTTTGCGGGGTCGGCTGCGGGGTGCTGGTCGGGCTCCGCGACGGCAAGGTCGTCGAGGTCAAGGGGGACGACCAGGCCCACAATAAGGGCAAGGTCTGCGTTAAAGGCGCGATGCTGGCCGAGCTTCCCACGCTGCCCGGCCGCCTTCAATATCCGATGATCCGCCGCAACGGACAACTGGAGCGGGCCACCTGGGACGAGGCCATGACGAAGGTGGCCGAGACCTTCCGGAAAACCCTCGATGAAAAGGGACCCCAGGGGGTGGCCTTTTACGGTTCCGGCCAACTCTATACGCAAGAAAGCTACACGGCCAACAAGCTCTTCAAGGCGGGCCTGAAAAGCAACAATGTCGACGGGAATCCCCGTCTCTGCATGGCCAGCGCCGCCGTCGGTTACGTCCAGACCTTTGGAAAGGACGAACCGATGGGATGCTACGAAGACATTGAAGAGGCCACCTGTTTCTTTTTGATCGGGGCCAATTCCTACGAGTGCCATCCGGTGCTCTTCGAACGAATCCTTCTTCGGAAGCGTCAGAATCAACGCGTGAAGCTGATCGTCGTCGATCCCCGTCGGACAAAGACGGCATCCTATGCGGATCATTTCATTCAGGTCCAGCCGGGCACGGATCTCCTCCTCCTCAACGCCATGGCCCATGTCATTGTCGAGGACGGCTTGATAGACAGGGCCTTTATCGAAGCGCATTGCCGGTTTGATACAGGTGAAGCTTCGACGGACCTTGAAGGTTACAAGCACTTCTTGCGGGACTATGCCCCCGAGAAGGTGGCGGCCGAGATGGGGATCGCCCCATCTCAGATCCGGGAGGCCGCCTATCTCTTCGCACAATCCGAGGCCACGATGTCGCTTTGGACCATGGGCATCAACCAGCGGACGCAGGGAACCTTTCTGAACAATTCCCTCCACAACCTTCATCTGATGACGGGTCACATTTGCCGTCCCGGCGCCACGCCCCTGTCCCTGACCGGGCAGGGCAATGCTTGCGGCGGTGTCCGGGACACGGGCAGCCTCGCCCATCTTCTCCCTGCGGGCCGCCTGATTAAAAACCCGAAACACCGTGCGGAGGTCGAAAGGCTCTGGAAGCTGCCGCCCGGCAGCCTTCATTCGAAACCGGGCTTCCATGCGATGGAACTTTTTAAGGCGATGGGGGACGGCCGTGTGGGCGCCGCGCTCATTATGGGGAGCAACCCCATGCAGACCCTGCCGAACGTGACGGCTTTCCGGGACAAGGCGAAGGATTGTTTTGTCTGCGTGTCAGAGGCATTCGAAGACGCGCGCACTTTGGAAATCGCCGATGTAGCCCTGCCGGCGGCGCTTTGGGTCGAGAAGGAAGGGGTTTTCGGACAGACCGAACGGCGTTATCAGCTTTTGGAAAAATTGGTCGATTCCCCCGGAGAGACGCGCTCCGATTTGGACATCCTGGTCGATCTGGCCAAGCGCCTCAAGCTGGACCACATCATCACCGCCCAAAGTCCCGAGGCCGTGTGGAACGAATGGCGGCAATTTTCCGCCGGCAGCAAATACGATTTTAGCGGCATGACCTATACACGCTTAAAAAAGGAGCGGGGGCTGCAATGGCCCTGCCCCTCTGAGGATCATCCCGGCACGAAACGGCGTTTCGTGGGCGGCGACGATCCCCTCGTCCCGCACGGGAAAAGGATTGCTTTCTATGGCAAGGCGGACGAAAAAGCAGTGGTGTTTTTAAGGCCCTATCTTCCTTCCCCGCAAAGACCCACAGAGGAGTACCCACTGCTTTTGACCACGGGACGGGTCTTGGAACAGTGGCATAGCGGAACGATTACAGACAAGGTCGAGGAACTTTCCCGCGCAAGCGGACGCGCAAGGTTCGAGATGAATCTACAAGACGCCCATCGCTATGGGATCGCGTCTGGCGACCGGGTCAAGGTGGTCTCCGAATTTGGCGAATTGACGATGGAGGCCCTTGTCACGGATTCGCCAAAGGCGGGAGTCATCTTTGCGTCGTTTTTTGATTCGAAGCGGCTGATCAATCAAGTGGTCGCGCCCTACACCGATCCCACTTCCAAACAGCCGGAATTCAAGGTCACTGCTGTCCGGATCGCGAAGGGGGCGGCCTAAGATGGAGATGACTACAGCCATCAAGATTCTCGGCGTTTCCGTAATTTTATGCGGATTAATCCTCTGCCTCATGCTCGGCCGTTCGGCCTATTATTCCCCCAATTACAAACGGCTTGCGCCGCTCGTCTTTCTGCTCTTCCCGCTCTTTACGATCGGGCTAGGGAATTACCATGTCTTCGAAGGGTCCCAGAAAGTGTCCAGTTGTCTCAGTTGCCATGTGATGGCGCCGATGGCCAAAGATATGATCGACCCGGAAAGCACGACCCTCGCGGCGCGTCACTACAAGCATCGCTGGATTGCGTCGCGTCAGTGTTTTACTTGTCATAAAGATTACGGGTTGAACGGCACGATCAAGGCAAAGCTCGACGGCTTCCGCCACCTGGTGAAATACACCCTGAAGACTTATGGTCTGCCGATCCGCTTCCGGGGCCGTTTCAATAACGATAACTGCCTGCAATGCCACCGGGGCACCGTGAAGTTCGAGGGGATTAAAAGTCATCATACACTTCGGAAACGGCTCGAAAAGAACCAAACCCATTGCACGCATTGTCATGGATTTCCCCATCCCTCTCCCGCGGAACGGGATGCCCTGCCGGCGCAATCAGTATCCACCAAAACGGATGACCGATGATTGAGAAACGAAAACGCCCTAAAACAATCATGATCTTCTTCGCCTATCTCATCAGTGTGTGGTTTATCGTGAAGCCCGATCCGCTTCAGATGGCCCTTTTTGTTTTTATCGCTCAGCCCTTAATCGCCATTGCGGCCACACTTTACATTATAGAAGTCATCGGTGAACTGAAAGAACGTGGGGTCCTCTAAGATTGCACCTTCACCTGGTGAATTGGCCGGCGTTCCCGCGCTTGCGGCTGGAAAAGGACGACGGGTGGACGAAAAAAGGGGAACTTCATGTGCGATCTGTCGGCAGCCAACGCGCGTTCCTTTTACGTTCCCTCGTCAAGGCGAATGCCTTGGGTATTGCCGGTGGAAGCGAAGAAGATGAAATCGGGAGGAAAGGTCGCTGTGCAATGGTTGTCTGAAATCACAAAATCATCCGGACACAACCTGAAGCCCGCTTCAATCCTTAAACGTTTTCATTGAAGCGCTTTTGTATGCGCTCAACTTCATCCATGTTTTCGAGCAAGGCTGTCACACAATCGTGATCGAGAGATGCCCCGGCAAGTTGTTTCAGCGCTTGAATCGCCTTTTCGTTGGTCCATGCTTCTTTATATGGACGGGCGCTGGTGAGCGCGTCGAAAATATCCGCCACGGCCACAATGCGCGCTTCCAAAGGAATTTGCCCCCCCCTGATTCCCTTTGGATAGCCGCTTCCGTTCATGGTTTCGTGATGATATTCCGCGATATTACGCAAGACATCGATATATTCAATATTCTCCAGACCGAATTTGTCGAGAAGGTCGTCAATGATTTCACGCCCCTTTTGCGCATGAGATTTCATCACCTTTGTTTCGTCTTCATTCAGTTTTCCGGGCTTGAGTAAAATATGGTCGGGGATTCCAATTTTTCCAATATCGTGGAGGGGAGCGAACATAAAGATATGCTCAATATAGCCATCGTCCAGATCGTATCTTTCAGCCAGAACGTTGGCGATCAAGCGGCTGTAACGGGACATCCGATCCAAGTGACTTCCGGTTTCGGGATCACGCGCATGGGTGACACGGCCGGAGGCCTTCACGACCGCGGCCAGCGTTTGAATCGAAGTGAGTTCATTGATCACCATCAAGGCAATCATATGGCCGTAAATATCGATTTGGCCTAGCACGTTTTCGTTGAACACCTCCGTTTTATCCGAGTTAAAGAAAATAAACCCCAGAAACACACCGTTATTAAAGATCGGGAGCGTATAGCTGGCTGCGTAACCCTGACGTCCGATTCTCCGAGTATGCTCTCGGCTTCCGGTTTCAAAGGTGAGCAGATTGTTGACGACCCGCGGCAGGCCCTTCTCGAGTATTTCCCGAAGTGATGGCGCATCGTCGAGCAAGGCTTGATAATGATCCAAGGGGTTATCGCCGCCACTGCTGTGCAAAAAGGTCTTTAAGACCTTCGTTTCGGGATCGTAAACAGCGACGGCAATCCGGACGATAAAGGGAAAAGTCTCGCTCACGGACCCGTGGGCGGCAATGAGTTTTTCGCGCAGGGGGATATGTCGATTCAGTTCGGCAAGGGCATCCCGATGTTCAAACATGCTGCCTCCGAAATAATTTGGATATTCTTTAAGTATACATCGAAATCGATGAAGGGAAAGCAGATACGCTTCGTTTTATTTCAATGTTGATGTGTGTGCGATGGAATCGTGTTGCATATTGGGAAAAGGTGAAACGGGTGCGAGGTTTAGGAGGGCGTTTCTGCGGCCTTTAATGCTTCGGCCATCTTCACAATGGTGCCTTTTGCGTCGCCGAAGATCATCATGGTGTTGGGTTTAAAGAACAATTCATTGTCGATTCCGGCAAAACCGGGTTTCATGCTTCTCTTTAAAACCATGACCAGCTTCGAATGATCCACGTGGAGGATCGGCATCCCGTAGATGGGGCTCTTCGGGTCGGTATCGGCGGCGGGATTAACAACGTCGTTTGCGCCGATCACCAAGGAGACATCGGTTTCGTCGAATTCCTCGTTGATGTCGTCCATGTCGATCAATTCGTCGTAAGGCACGTTCGCCTCCGCCAGCAGGACATTCATGTGACCGGGCATTCTTCCCGCCACGGGATGAATCGCATAGCTCACTTCCGTTCCTTGGCTTTTCAATAATCCGGCCAAATCCCTAACGGCATGTTGCGCTTGGGCCACGGCCATGCCATAACCCGGCACGATGATCACTTTTTTCGCGGTTTTGAATATTTCCGCCGCCGCTTCCGGTGTGCCGCTTCGAACCTCCGGTGCCGCTTCGGGAGCCGCTTTTTTATCGGTGATTTCGGCCGGTGGCGCGGATTCGATTTGACCGAAGGCGCCGAAGAGGACATTCGCCAAGGATCGGTTCATGGCCTTGCACATCAATTGAGAGAGGATGATCCCGGCGGAACCGACGAGCGAGCCGCTGATAATTAACACATTGTTATTCAGAATAAAACCGCTTGCCGCTGCCGCAATGCCCGAATAGGAATTCAAGAGAGAAATCACGACGGGCATGTCGCCGCCGCCGATCGGAATGACCACCATGATTCCCAGAATGGACGCCAAGCCGATCAAGGCCCAAAAGGCAAGGGTGATCGAGGGGTCAAAGGCGAGATAGCCGAACAGACCCAGGGTAACGATGAATAAGACGAGATTCAGCCCATTTTGAAATGGAAAAACGATGGGGGCGCCGTCCATGAGTTCTTGAAGCTTGGCGAAGGCGATAAGGCTTCCGGTAAAGGTGACCATCCCGATCAGGACAGTCAAACCGATCGTCGTCATTGGATAGGGTGTGAGGTTGGCCTGAGACCGGAAGAATTCTGCGCCACCGACAAGGGCGGAAGAAAGTCCGCCAAAACCGTTCAATAGCGCGACCATTTGCGGCATGGCGGTCATTTGGATCTTGGTCGCCAAG
Organism: Nitrospiria bacterium; assembly: GCA_046756925.1. Classification (GTDB taxonomy): domain Bacteria; phylum Nitrospirota; class Nitrospiria; order SBBL01; family JAADHI01; genus JAJDBU01. The sequence continues at coordinate 13,377 of JBHHXH010000035.1, read as the reverse complement.
ACAGCGCCAATGGCCGAGCCGACGGCAATGCCGGCGAGGATCATACCGTAACTGACGACCCCGTGGTTCAACAAAGTGCCGACGACGGCGATGAACATGCCGACTTGGGCCAGGAGCATGCCGCGTTGAGCGGTGTCGGGATGGCTTAGGTATTTCAAGCCAAGGATGAAAGAAGAAGCGGCCAAGAGGTAAGAGATTTCGATAACCTGATTCATGCCTCTTCCTTCGTGTTCTTTTTAAACATCTTGAGCATCCGGCTGGTGACCATAAAACCACCGACCACGTTAATCGTCGCAAAGATCACGGCAAAGAGACCTAAGAAAGTGCTCAGATCGGTCAAGCCCGTGCCGGAGGCCAGAATGGCCCCGACCAGGGTGATTCCCGAAATGGCGTTGGCCCCAGACATCAAAGGCGTGTGCAGCAGGGGAGGCACTCGCGAGATCAGTTCGTAACCGAGAAAGGTTGCCAGAACAAAAAGGGTGACCGACAAAATCAGCATGATTGCGCTCCGAGTCTATATGGCCGACTGTACGGCATCGTTGACAATTTGTCCTTGATGGGTCACCAAGGCGCCTTGGGTGATTTCGTCATTCAAATCGATATGAAAGGTATTGTCGCGATAGAGGTGCAGTATCAATTGAGACATATTTTTTGCAAACATTTGACTCGCATGGATGGGCATGGAAGCAGCGAGATCCACGGCGCCGATGATCGTGATGCCGTCGGCGACAATCTCTCTGCCCACTTGGGTCAGTTCGCAGTTGCCGCCCTGAACGGCGGCCAAATCGACAATCACGGAGCCTTTTTTCATGTCTCTCGTCATTTCGGCGGTAATCAGCCGCGGCGCCTGTTTGCCCGGTACGAGAGCGGTGGTAATAATAATATCCGCGGTTTTGGCATGTTCGTAAATCAGGGTAAGTTCTTTCTGATGAGAGGATTCCGAGAGCGATTTCGCATAGCCCCCGGCATCTTCTCCCGCTTCCCCTTCGAGCTCGAGCTCGACGAATGTCGCCCCAAGGCTCTGAACTTGTTCTTTCACAGCTGGGCGTGTGTCGAAGGCCTCCACCATTGCGCCGAGACGTTTTGCGGTGGCGATGGCCTGAAGACCCGCCACACCTGCGCCGATAATCAGTACCTTCGCCGGGGGCAGGCTGCCGGCGGCGGTCGTCATCATCGGGAAAAACCTTCCGAAGGCAGAGGCGGCGAGCAATACGGCCTTGTAACCCGCGACACTGCTCATCGAACTTAAGATATCCATCTGTTGGGCGCGGGTGATTCTCGGAATCAGCTCCATAGAAATGGCGCTGACCTTTCGTTCCGCCAGCTGTATGATTGTCTTGGGATGGGCCAGGGGCTGCAGAAGCGCCATTAAGATGCTGCCTTCTTTCATGAAATCGATCTCGTGTTCTCCCGAGTCTTCGTGAGTCATGGGGCGGTGGATCTTGACGATCAGGTCGGCCTCGGCCAAGGCCGACCGGGCATCCGAGATCATTTTTGCGCCGACGGCAGCGTAATCGCCGTCCGGCATACAGGCGCCGAGCCCGGCGCCTGATTGTACATGGACCTCCAAACCTTTTTTAATCAGTCGCTTCACGACATCGGGTGTCAGTGCAACACGTGCCTCACCCGGCGCGATTTCCTTTGGAACGGCTATTATCATCGTATCGCTCTCATATTTTGATATATACGTGACATTGTCCTTGTCGATAAACGATCAGACAAAACTTTCAATTTATACACAGGCTCTCTTTGTATCGTCAAGCATTAATTGGCCCCCGAATTCCACGCTTACGGAGTTTGAAGGCGTCGATTTTGATTTGAATAAAATCAAGGCGTTCAAAAGGGAACATGGCAGGACGCGTTAATCCACAACGATATTGGACAGAGCGGTTTTCCGTATTGCGTTGGAACACCGCATTATGGACCGGTGTATCTGCTGACGCCACCGAAGGTTCCGAACCATTTATGACCTTCGGGATCGATGGCAATGGAATAGATGTAATCTCCGAGTAGGCCGTTCGTTCTATTAAAATTTCTAAAGGTTTTTCCGTCGAAGCGGCTGACGCCTTTATTGGTGCCGATCCACATGATCCCATGCTGATCGAGCTCGATGGCATTGACGATATTCCCTGGAAGACCGTCTTCCGTTGTATAGTTTTTGAAGCGTTCACCGTCGAATCGAGACAGCCCTCCGCCCCAAGTGCCGAACCACTTCACGCCGTTCGAATCGATGACTGAGGAGATGACATAATTTGGGTTGGTTTGTTGGTTCTCTCTACCACGCTGAAGATGATGGCCTTCATCGTCATCGTAGGATTCCTCGTCTTCGGCCTTCGGGAGGCTCAATGTTGTCTGAATCGGGGCGCCGAGACCGTCGGCATGGGTCCATCCTTGCCAAGCCCTTCCATCGAAGCGATTGATACCCCCTTCCGTTCCGAACCAGAGAACGCCTGAAGTTTCCCTTTCGACGGTATAGACCCACTTATCGACCAGGCCATCCGCCATTGTATAGGTCTTAAAACCTTTGCGGGAGGTCCGGCTGGCGCCTTTCCAAGTGGCCGCCCACATCACGCCATCGGGTTCGAATAGAAGATCGTAGACCCACAGATCGCCAAGACCGTTTGTGGGATTGTATTGCACCCAATCGGCGCCGTATTGTTTATTCCCTTGTCCGTAGGGCGTATAGAGGTTCCATCGACTGCCGTCGTAGCGGGCGAGGCCGCCGCCGTAAGTGCCGATCCAAATATGTCCTTTCGCATCGGAGGTGATCGAAACAATAACATTCGAAAGCAGGCCCGTTCGACGCGCGTTAAACACTTGGTGGGTTTCGTTGCGTCGGTTAAAACGCAAAAGGCCGTTCGAAGTCCCGATCCAGATATCGTTTCCTTGAGCATACAGGGCGCGAATCACCACTTCGCCGATCGACCAACCGGTCCATCTCGTGTCGAATGAGCCTGGCGGTAGGGGCGGCGGCGTTTGTGCAAAGGCGACCGAGGCCCGAATGAACCAGAAGAAGAGCATGGTCATAAAAGACGCTTTCAAGATTCACCCCATTTTAACTTTTGGCGAAGCACTTGGTAGTAACTGCGATTGGGGGACCGAATCACCTTCAGTTTTTCTTTAGCGGCCGTAATGTGCACGGCATCGTTTTTGACCAGGGGACAAACTTCTTGACCGTCGAACATGGCAACGGGACCTTGATGATCCGTTTTTAAAACCACACTGACTTCCGCCCCGCTCGGTACAACGATGGGACGGTTCGTGAGCATGTGTGGAGAAATCGGTGTCAACAACATGGCATCGACGGAGGGGTGAACGATCGGTCCGCCGGAAGAGAGGGAGTAGCCGGTTGAACCCGTCGGACTTGAAACGATTAAGCCGTCTGCGCGGATGGCGGTGACGAATTGCCCGTCGATCGTGATCTCCAAATGAATCAACTTCGAAAGGGCCCCTTTGTGTATCGTGACATCGTTGAGCACCGTCGGCTGGTCCAGACGGACGGATCCTCTTTTAACGTAACAGGACAACGTTTGACGGAAATCTTCAAGATATCCTTTTTGGAAGATACGCTCAAGCGTGGCATAGATCTCCTCTAGCGTGATTTCCGTTAAAAACCCCAAACTCCCAAGATTGACGCCTAAGAGCGGGATGTCCCTGCCTTCCACTTGCCTGGCGGCCGACAAGAAGGTTCCATCCCCTCCAAGAACGATGAGGAGATCAAGTGCGGGGATGGGAAGCTGTTGTTGTGACGAGGCGATTTGAAGGACTTCCTTGCCTTGATGATCGAGCCAGCCGACCAAGGCATCGAGGGTTTCTTTTCCGGCGGGATGATTGGCTTTGAGGACAATTCCGATCTTTTGCATGATGGTCGAAGCTCGATGCGGCAAATTTCAAGAAAACGTGATTTTATACATCCCTATTTTCTTTGTCAATGTAAGCGGATTACGGGCAATGACTCAAATTGAAATTTCCAGCATGTGTCATGCCCGCAAAAGCGGGCATCTATGGGTTTTTAGGTTGCTGGATGCGCGCTTAAACGAGAATGACAACGCAACAGATTGCTCCCTTCTAAGTCAAATTGAGCACTGCCGGATTTAAAAGGCATATTCGATACCCGTGCGGTAAGTCACGTCCGTTTTTTCGACCGATTGCGGCGGCTTACTGTCGTGTATGATATCCAAGGATAAATTGAGCTTGAGTTGGTCCGTCATGCTGATGGTGAAACCGGCTTCCTCTAAGATGCGGTAATCCGAAAAATTCTCAATCGCAGGCTGGTAATAGGTTGTGCTGATAAAATGCACATTTTCATTTAAACGGCGTTGATAACTCAAGTACGTATTGAACCGCCAAAATTGCTCAGTACGTGCGTCCGTTGTGCCGGGTCTTGCCTCAAGCGATTCGACGACGTAAAACGCCCCGGTTCCGAGGTAGGCGGTCTGTTTGCGAGGGTGATTCGAGAGCTGAAATCGCAAGCCCGCACCTGCCAGTCCCCGGAAGGAAAGGCGAGCGAATTCGTCCGATTCGCCTTGTATAAAGGCTTCTTCCGAGCGACCTGGGGACATTTTGTGAATGTATCGCGCGTGAAGGAAGGTCTTGTTCGTATCCCGGTTTCCGGCGCTTTCACCGTATGCGTATCGAAGGACGGCAAAACCGGTGTGCTTGTTTTGATGCCATTGGAAACGGGTGGCCGTATGGGTCGTGATTTTATCGGTGTTCCCGGAACGGCCGTTGACGGAAAGCTCGAAGTGACCGCTGAATCCTTTCTGGGTGGCTTCGGAGCGTATGGCTTCAATATTGACAATGCCGAATCCAAGGAGAGGGTCTATCAAAAAGAAGACTTGGGGAGAGAATATCAATACAATTCGCCACACTTTACCCAAGTATCTTTGGATGGGAATAAAGCAGATCAGAGAACCGGATATGAATCGCATTCGGTAGACACCTCCTTCCGAAAAAAGTTATCTTGGTTTGTTCGTTATTTCGATATCGATTACTTGCCTGATGTTTCTTTGGGCACGAAAATAGGGCAAAACAAATGCGCTGTCGTGATGTAACACTCGCGTTTTTTATGTTTATTAAGGAGAATATGCCTGGAGAAGAGATCTGATCGACAAAGACCGCGTTTCCTGCCGTTGCAAAAGGCCTGTGTCGTATGGGGCTAAACATTAAAGATAGTTTTATTTTTTCCTATACAGAGGGGGTATCTATTTTACGATTGAGTGGGTTGTTCTTCCTCATTGGATCAACATTACAGGTTGATGACGAATGGAATGAAAAAGACATATAAAATCTTACTATAGTTTAGATCCCGTAATCAAAAAGAAGAAGCGGCCTTCTCTTCCAATGGAGAAGTGCCGGGATGATGAGGAAGACAAACATGCGCGCTTGATGATTTCGATCTCCTGGGCGGGTATCTTTCCTTCCGAAAGACCGCCTGCGGATGAACAAATAAGGAAAATGGATGTGTGTAAGCATGATACCCGATGGTGAGGAGGAGGGTATGGGATGGACCCTCCTCCTCACAACGATCAGGCTGCCTTTTTGTATTCCAAAGGCGCTTCTTCTTTTTCTTCGTAGAGCGCGACGTCGTGTGTCACGATACTGAACCACATCCATCCAACAAAAACAAACCCGAGCACGCTAAAGAATCCAAATTCGGCGAAGCCACCCCATCCTCCCGATACAGTAACCGGGTAAGCAGAGGACGCCACAGTGGCGGGCGCAGGGACCAACTGCCGCATCGGCTGGCCGGTTTCATTCTCAAGAAGGGTTAATCCGAGCCGAAAATCGTCCAGAACACCAAATCCCAAGCCGGACCGGACGATACCGACGACTTCACTGGGAATCGGGTCGGTGTTTCTCCCTTGAACACGCGCAAAAAGTCCCTTTCCCATCTCGCCGGCTGCCCAATTCACCTGTGCATTCCGCACCACATTCTTTGCAAATCTTACTTGTTGTTCCTTGGCTTCAATCTTGCGGGCAACCCGCAACTCTTCTGCATCAATTAAAGCCTGTTTCATCTTTGCCGAATTCATCGCCTGGATGCGCTTCTGGATCGCGGCCGGGCCTAAAATGGCCTCCTCCCTGGCGATAATATCGGCCGTTCTTGCCTCGGCTTTCGATAAGCGAAGAATGGTGTTGCCTCTCTCCCTGTCAATTCCTGAAACCACGAACTTTTCTACGGCGCTATATGCAACAGCAGCTGCTTGGGTCAGCCTCCCGCTGGAAGCATCCTTTACAATCAGTTTGCCGATGGCTTCTTGAGTCCGTATCTTGCCGGAATCCAGCAAGGCAAGATGGATGATCTCTTTTCCCGATCTCTCGATCGACTTGTCATAAATGACCCTTAGAAATTTTATCTCGGTTGCATCGGATAGGTGCACCCCGGTGAATAGGAGAAATACACTGAGCACGCCGATGAACCATCTTGTTCTTCCTGTGTTCATTTTGACCTCCTTCCATCTAAACGTATTCTTTATATCCTTCTTTTTCCTAATATGAGGAATTCAATTATGCTGAGCAGGATCAGGATAATGGACTGAAATATGCTGAGATCGAATTGGAATTCAGAGGGGGTGGAAATCGGTCGCATAGATAAAAAGAGGCGATTAATCAACGCCTATTACACCGACAACAGAACAGCACTCTCGCAAGTCAGTGGCTCGATAAACCTTCACCTTGTAATGGATAAACACCATCGTGTTTTTGTTCCTCAAATGTCTCCCTCCAGGTTTTATTAGGAACAAACCTGCTACTTGATATAAAGCAAAGAAGATGCCGAAGTGGATGTCGGTTATAGATGTTTAATATTTAATGCGTTTTTTTTTAAGTTCTGTATTTTTATTGAGAAATGTGAAATAGAAGCTGGGGAAATATTCCGCACCCAGGGGAAAATAAGGCAGTCGGTTTAGGTTACGTCCAGTCGGATGAAGGGGTTTTAGTGTATCTCTTGAGTGCATCAAGCGATAATGAAATACCGCTTTGAAAATCGGTATTTTTTTGTTTGCATTCTCAATATTAAAAGAACCGTCTGTTTGAAAGAAACATTTAATGGATGTATAGTTTAAGCATATCAAGGGTTTGTTTCTCCAGTTCACAGCCGGTGGAGAAGGAAAGAGATTCGAGCTTCCAATGATCGAGAGGCGCCTCCAAGACGATCCTTGCGTCTGTCTCGAGCCTGTCTTGGCTTAAAGAGAAAGCGGGTTTTTGGGGGACACGCATACAAGCCTTGTCGGTTGGTAAAGAACCTTTAAATACACGCATTTTTTTAAATGCCGATCCATGTGTTCTTTTTGTGTGGAATGTCTTATCTTCTTTCGTATTGTTTTCCCTGAGCCAATGAAGATAAAAAGAAAGTCTTTATATATCGTGTCGATCAGCATTCATGGCCTCATCCGCGGGAAGGATCTGGAGTTGGGTCGGGACGCCGATACGGGAGGGCAGACAAAATATGTCGTCGATCTCGCGCTTGCCCTGTCAAAAAGAAAAGAGGTCTCACAGATTGATTTGGTGACGCGGCGTTTCACCGACCCGAATATCGGCTTGGATTACGCGAATAAAATAGAAACCCTTTCGAATACGGCGCGGATCGTTCGTGTCGATGCCGGCCCGGAGGATTACCTCCCAAAAGAAGCCTTATGGGATTGCTTGGATATATTTTCGGATAACCTATTCAACTATTTGAATGAACAGCCGCACATGCCCGATATCCTACACAGCCATTATGCCGATGCCGGTTATGTGGGGATGCGGCTCTCCAACCTTCTTGGAATACCCCTGGTATATACAGGTCATTCACTGGGTCGGGATAAACGCCGCCGCTTGTTGGCAAACGGCTTTAGCCGCACCGACCTTGAGAAGCGCTACAACATGAGTCGCCGCATAGAGGCGGAAGAAGAAGTGCTGGCCAATGCGGACCTCGTGATTACCAGCACCCAAAATGAAATCGAGGAGCAGTATGAGTTATACGACACCTATCAACCTGAGCGCATGACCGTGATTCCCCCGGGCACGGACTTGGTGAAGTTTTACCCGCCTGGTAAAAAGGAAAATGACGCCGCATTTAAAGATCAGATATCCACGTTTTTAAAAGCGCCTGAAAAACCGATTATATTGGCCTTATCTCGCCCGGACGAACGGAAAAATATCGTCACGCTTCTTGAAGCCTTCGGTGAATCCATCGTGCTTCAGGAAATGGCCAATTTGGTGATTGTCATGGGCAACCGCGAAGATATTCGCGAAATGGACAGCCACGGCCAAGGCGTTCTTACGACGATTCTCTTAACGATCGATAGTTATAACTTGTATGGAAGAGTGGCCATACCCAAAAAGCATCGTCCCGAGGATGTTCCGGAAATTTATCGAATGGCGGCGGCTTCGAGAGGCGTATTTGTCAATCCTGCACTGACGGAACCCTTCGGCCTGACCTTGCTTGAAGCGGCGGCGAGCGGCTTGCCCGTTGTGGCAACGGAAAACGGAGGCCCCCGCGATATTATCGCCAACTGCAAGAACGGATGCCTGGTCGATCCACTCGATAAACAGGCGATAGTCAAAGCCTTGCTGTCCATACTAAAAGATTCGCGTCGCCGACGAGCATATGCACAAAACGGTATTGAAGGCGTCCGCAGATTTTATTCCTGGACAACACATGCGGAACGGTATTTGCGGGAAGTGAAACCATTGGTTGAAAAGCGAGAGCCGAAGGCACCGCCTATAATGCCACGCGCTTCCATGCGCTATCGTGACCGTGCCTTTTTTTGCGGCTTGGATTTAAACCTGCACGGGCATCCGGTTGGTTTGAAAGAATGGATTGCCCTTTTGAACGGACATCGAAAATCAACATGTTTCGGTATCGCGACCGCTCGGCGCTTTAACGACGCGCTGGTGGTTATCAAAAAACACGGTATTCCCATGCCGGATGTGCTGATCACCGGTTTAGGCACGCAGATCCATTACTTGCCGTCTCTCACTGCGGATGGATTTTGGGCCGAACATATCGAGCACCTCTGGAAACCCAAAGCCGTCGAGCGGATTCTCGATGGGATACCGGGGTTGGAGCCTCAACCGAAGCGAGAGCAGAGCCGTTTTAAATTGTCTTATACCTACGATCCGGAGAAGGCCCCGTCCCTGGAAACGATCAATGCCTTGATGCATTCTCAAGAGCAAACCGTGAATGTCATATATTCCTTTGGATGCCATCTCAATGTTCTCCCGGTTCGCGCATCTAAGGGACAAGCCCTGAGATATTTTGCGCAACGTTGGGAGATTCCCTTCGAACGCATATTGGTTGCAGGTGGATCCGGAAGCGACGAAGACATGTTACTGGGAAACACCCTCGCGGTTGTCTTGTCCAACAAGCACCATGAGGAGTTGGCTCATCTGCGCGATATGGAAGGCATCTATTTTTCTCACCAAGCATATATTTTGGGGATCTTAGACGCCATTGAGCATTACGATTTTTTCGATACATGTAAGGTTCCCCAAGAATCATGAACGGACGTATCCTGGTGTGTACGGATTTAGACCGAACCTTGTTGCCGAACGGCCCGGAGACTGAGTCTCCAGGTGCCCGGGAGCGCTTTGCCAAAGTGGCGTCGAGAACAGAGGTCACCCTGGCCTATGCGACCGGCCGGCACAAGGCCTTGGTGGAGGAGGCCATGTGCGGATATGCATTGCCGCTTCCCGATTATGTTATTGGAGATGTTGGAACGACGATTTATAGCATCGTTCAAAACGGCTCGCATGCAGATTGGCAACCTTGGAGCAGTTGGGCGACGGAAATTGCATCGGACTGGAAGGGGTGCAACCGCAAGGATCTCGAAAGGAAGCTGACAGGCATCACCGGTATGCGTCTGCAGGAGAAGGAGAAACAGGGCGATTTTAAATTGAGTTATGACATTTTGCCGGGTTCGAAACAATCCCGTCTGCTCCACGCCATTCGTCAGCGCTTGGATGCGTATGAGATACGGGCCGGTCTTATCTGGAGTGTGGATGTGAGGGCGAATATCGAGTTGTTGGATATCGTGCCGGCGCGGGCAACGAAATATGACGCACTGCGTTTTTTGATGCAGCATAAAGGATTTTCTGTTGAAAACACCCTGTTTGCAGGTGACAGCGGCAATGACATGGAAGTACTCGTCAGCCCGCTTCACACGGTGCTGGTTGCCAATGCATCGACCGATGTCCGCCGCCGGGCGCTGCAGGGGGCCAAGCAGCGAGGCACGTCAGATTCACTCTACATTGCCAAAGGAGGAATCTCGGGCAAAGGAGGAATCTCGGGCATGAATGGAAACTATAGTGCGGGTATACTAGAGGGGATGTTGCGCTATCTGCCGCAAACAAGAGATTGGATCGATTGCGCGTTGTCTGAAAAATAGGTGACGATGAATTCTTTATCGGTCTGTGTATTTGGAGAGGTGCTCTACGACCATTTTCCGGATGGCAGCCGGGTTTTGGGCGGCGCTCCTTTTAATCTGGCCTGGCATCTGCAAGCCTTCGGTTTGCATCCCTACGTGATCAGCCGCGTTGGAAGTGACGATGCGGGAAAAGACATTCGTGCCGCCATGCGGCGGTGGGGAATGGATACGCGATTTCTGCAAACCGATCAAACACGGCCGACCGGCATGGTGAATATCGTTTTGGAGAATGGAGAACCGCATTACGATATCGTTGCAGACTGTGCCTATGACTATATCTCGGAAACAAGGATGGAAGCCGAGCAGAGTCGCGTGTTGTACCACGGCAGCTTGGCGCTTCGAAATCAGACCTCTGCGCAGACCTTCGAGCGCCTAAGCGCGAAGCAACAGGGTATCATTTTCTTGGATGTCAATTTGCGGACACCTTGGTGGCAACGGGAAAAGGTATTGTCGTGGATGGATAACGCGGATTGGGTGAAGGTGAACGAAAAGGAGTTAAAAACCCTTTATGCCGAAAAGGAGCCCTTGGAGACACTTGCCCCAAAAGTGCGTGAACGACATGGCCTAAAGGGTCTTATCGTGACTTCCGGAGCCCATGGCGCCTTGGCCGTGACCGAAGCATCGAAGCCGGTACGGGTGGCGCCGCAGCGCTCCCTAAAAGTAGTCGATACAGTCGGCTCCGGAGATGCGTTTGCCGCTGTACTGGTCTTGGGTATCGTCAAAGGATGGCCACTTGCGAAAACCATGATTCGTGCGCAATCCTTCGCATCGCGCTTGGTTGCTTGCCGAGGGGCCACGGTTCAAAACCTGGCTTTTTATCGGTCTTCGACTCAGCAATGGCGGATGAAGGATGGACCATCTGAAAAATCAGTATAAAAAAATCAAGAAGGGATCATTTGATGTACGAACAGGTCTCGCACTCCCTGCTCAATGAAATCCTTAACGAGCTGAACCCGGATATAAAAAAACAGCATCTTCGACAGTTCTATACCCGGTTGGGTGCAAATTTTTATGCGATCTATACGCTATTTCATCAACTATATGGTCATCGGAGCGATTTTAAGAGCCAAACGCTTCGTTTGGTGGAAACCTTGGCGCGGCAATATATCGCGCGGCCGAATCATCTCAAAAAAATAGACAGCGCACGTGAAAAAGACTTTAATTGGTTCTTGAGTCAAGAGTGGGTTGGGATGGCCGTCTACAGCGATGGATTCGCGGGGGACTTGAAAGGACTTGAATCGAAGATCTCCTATTTTCAAGAACTCGGGGTGAATCTACTTCATATCATGCCGATCCTACAATGTCCGCGAGAGGCCAGCGATGGAGGATATGCCGTCAGTAATTTTCGGGAAGTGGACCGCCGTGTCGGAACGCTTCAGGAACTGGCTTCATTGTCACGGGCCTTGCGGAAACGGAACATTCTTCTCGTATTGGATGTGGTGATGAATCATACCTCCAACGAACACGAGTGGGCAAGGAAGGCGAGAAGCGGACATCGGGGCTATCAAGATTACTACTATATCTTTCACAACCGGGAAATCCCGGATCGTTATGAAGAATCGATGCCTGAAGTCTTTCCCGAGACGGCCCCTGGAAATTTTACTTGGGACGAAACCATGGGAAAATGGGTCATGACCGTTTTCAACAATTTCCAATGGGATCTCAACTACAGCAATCCGGCCGTATTTATTGAAATGCTCGATGTCATCCTTTTTTGGTCGAACCAAGGAGCGGACATTCTTCGCCTCGATGCGGTTGCCTTTTTATGGAAGAAAATCGGGACGATCTGCCAAAACGAACGGGAGGCCCACTTGGTATTGCAACTCATGAAGGATTGCTGCCAAGTGACCGCGCCCGGACTATTATTCATCGCCGAAGCGATTGTCGCGCCGGTGGAAGTCAATAAATATTTCGGTGAAGATGCCGTGATCGCCAAGGAGTGTGAAATCGCCTACAACGCCACCTATATGGCGCTTCTGTGGGACGCCGTGGCGACCAAAAACGCCAAATTGCTCAACGAAGGGATCCAGAGCCTTCCCAGTAAGTTGGATCGCGCCACCTGGCTCAACTATCTGCGTTGTCACGACGACATCGGTCTCGGCTTTGACGACATCGACATCAAAAAAGCGGGATACGATCCGAAAGCGCATCGTCTTTTTTTGGTGGAGTATTTTACCGGCACTTATGGAAATTCACCTGCCAGAGGACGGAAGTTCGGACATAATCATAAAACGGGGGACGCACGCATCTCTGGTGCGTTGGCTTCGCTGATCGGATTGGAGATGGCGATCGAAAAGGGAAATGTGGAGGAAATCGATCAGTCCGTACGACTCATTATTTTACTGCATAGCATGATTCTTTCTTTCGGGGGTATCCCACTGCTTTATTACGGAGACGAAATCGGCACGACCAATAATTACCATTTTCTCGAAGAAAAAAGACGCATGAATGACAATCGATGGATGCATCGGCCGGTGATCGAATGGGATAAAGCGGCCCTAAGGAATCGGCATGGGACCATCGAACAAAGAATTTTCATTGCCTTGAAGAAAATGATTGCCGTGCGTAAGGAAATTCCTGCCTTTGCAGACTACAACAATCGGGATCTGCTCGAAGTCGATCATCCGCAATTATTTGTTTTTTTGCGGACCCATCCCGAATTGCCGTACAGTTCCGTATTGGTTGTCGGCAATTTTAGTACGGCACCGCAGTATTTGGATTTAAAGGTTCTCGGGAATCGATGGCAATCTCGGTTCGGCGCATTGAAGGATCTCTACTCGGGCGAATTTCCTCAAATCATCAATAACCGTATCGTGCTACAGGGCTATCAGTTTTCTTGGCTCGCCATGCAGTAGGGATCGGATGTTGATCCAATAACCGATGCGTTTCATCGACACAGAAAAAAATCATTATTAACTTGGCCAATAAATATAGAGATTTATTGTAGCAATATTGGTATAGT